>JAISGW010000066.1 GCA_031262895.1 Tannerella sp.
AATGGCGGTACGGATACCCTTTGTCATGCGCGCTGTATGCGCAGCAGAAAGGAATGATGTTGCCCTTGCAGGGCGCAGACCTATCCTATGTCTCTCAACCCAACGCGCCGGCCTGCGGCCTTGCGTTGGGCTATCGATATTGCCTTTCAGGCAAGGGCTTTCAGCCCGTTTTCGGCCTTCGGCCAATAAGACACGCAATAGCCTTGAATTTTCTTCCGAACCTTAGAAAATGGCAACAAGACCTCTGATTATGACTTCAGAGCCTTCGGAAATAGCAGCAAGACTTCTGATTGTGACTTCAGAGCCTTCGGAAATGGCAACAAGACCTCTGATTGTGACTTTCGAGCCTTGGAAAATGACAGCAAGACCTCTGATTGTGGCTTCAGAGCCTTGGGAAGTGGCCGCAAGACCTCTGATTGTGGCTTCCGGGCTTTGGAAAATGCAGGACAAGCTGACGGAAAAAGTTGCACCTTTGCACGACTCTATGAATTAAGGAGAAACAGATATGAAAAAAGTCATTGCTATTAACGGTAGCCCCCGCAAGGGATGGAATACCGGCACTTTGGTGGAAGAGGCCTGCAAAGGGGCGGCCTCCCAAGGTGCAAAAACAGAAACCATCGAACTTTTCGGCCTGCGTTATACCGGCTGTCACAGTTGTTTCGGCTGCAAGCTCGCCCCGAACCTCGGGCGTTGCATCATAAGGGACGGCCTGCATGCTGTGCTGAAAAAGATACGTGAAGCCGACGCGCTTATCCTCGGCTCGCCTATTTATCTGGGTGATGTCAGCGCTTGCGTCAGGGCTTTGATGGAACGGCTCATTTTCCAGCACATCAGCTACAAGACTGACCCGCCGATATATAAGGAAAAGGAAACGCCTGTTCTGCTTATCCTTACAAGCAATTGCGCGGAGGAGGATTACGCCAAGGTGGGCTATACGCAGCTCATCAAAGCTTGGCAGGCCAGCTTCGAACGGGCTATCGGCGCCACAAAAGTATTATGCTGCGGCAACACCTGGCAGGTGAACGACTACGACAAGTATGCCTGGAGCATGTTCGACCTGGAGGCGAAGAAGCAACAGCGCGCGACCGAGTTCCCCAAGAAATGCCAAGAGGCTTTCAAGCTGGGTGCCGACCTCGTCCTTTAAGTTGTTCATAAAGTGTGCATGTCTATTGCAAGAAAAACAAATACGAATATGGGAAACAAAAACTGCATGAGCAGAAGGGGCTTTTTGACGGCGGCGGGCTTGGCCGGACTGGCTCCCGTGGCGGCCTGGGCTTCCAAAAGGCTGCCGACAGAAAAGAAGTATAAGCTGCATAAGGTGCCCGCCGAAGCGCAAGGCCTGCGTTTCCTTTTCCAGGGCGATTCCATCACCGACGGCAACTGGGGGCAGAACGGGAGCAAGGTGCGCCGCGCCGACGGCAACAACATTCTCGGACATGGTTATGTCTTTGCCATAGCCGCCCGCATCGGGGCCGATTTCCCGCAGGCGGATTTTACTTTTATGAACCGGGGGGTATGGGGAAACACGCTGCTCAACCTTGAAGCGCGTTGGCAAGCTGATGCCCTCGACTTGAAACCCGACGTGCTCAGCGTCCTGGTAGGGGTCAATGATGTTATGGACGTAGTGCGCCATCAGGGGCATCCTTATGGCGGGCCGGAAGTTTTCGAGGCCAAATACCGCGGCTTACTGCAAAAGAGCAGGGAGCAGAACCCGAACCTGCTTATCGTCTTGGGTCTGCCGTTCATTTATCCGGTCGGCCGATATGCGCACGACATCGAGAGCAGCCGCAAGGAAATGGCGCCCCGCGTGGCAGCCGTACGCCGCCTCGCACAGGAATTCAATGCCGTATTGGTGGATTATCCGGCCATGTTCGAACGGGCCACGACTTTGGCACCTATCGACTATTGGATATGGGACGGCTGTCATCCATCGGTGTTCGGGCACGAACTGATGGCGAGGGAATGGCTGCATCAAACGGCAAGCCGTCTCAGCTTCCTGAAATTGTATGATAGCGGGTATTAGCCCTTCAGGCCTTTTCCTTGGGCGGGTAGTCCACGTTGTAATGCAGGCCGATGCTTTCCTTGCGTTCCATGGCTTGGCGGATGATGATGTATCCGACATTGATCATGTTGCGTAATTCGCAGATGTCCTTCGAAGCTTTGGAACGTTTGAAGAGATCTTCGGTCTCTTCGTAAAGCAGGTCGAGCCGCTTCCAGGCGCGTTCGAGCCGCAAATCGGAGCGGACAATGCCCACATAAGTGCTCATGATTTGTCCGACCTCTTTGGCGCTTTGGGTGATGAGCACCATTTCTTCGGCATTGCGGGTGCCTTCGTCGTCCCAATCGGGCACATCGTCCTGGAAAGTCAGGCCGGCCATGCGCGGGAGGGCGTCGCGTACGGCGGCGTCGGCATAGACGACGGCTTCGATGAGGGAGTTCGAGGCTAAGCGGTTGCCTCCGTGCAGGCCGGTGCAGGAGCATTCCCCTGCGGCATAAAGGCGGTCGATGGAAGAACGGGCGTTGAGGTCGACCTTAATGCCTCCGCAGAGGTAATGGGCGGCCGGCGCGACCGGGATATAATCTTTCGTGATGTCGACGCCGTAAGACAGGCATTTATCGTATATCATGGGGAAATGCTCGCGGGTCTCCTTCGCGTCCTTGTGTGTGAGGTCGAGGTAGACATGGTCTACGCCACGGAGTTTCATCTCGCTGTCGATGGCGCGCGCGACGACATCGCGGGGTGCCAGTTCCATCCGTCGGGGGTCATACTTTTTCATGAAACGCTCCCCGCCGGCAGTACGCAATATGGCGCCGTAGCCGCGCATGGCCTCCGAACAAAGGAAAGAGGGGCGGTCGCCGGGATGATAGAAGGCGGTCGGGTGGAACTGGATAAACTCCATGTCCTTGACCGTTCCTTTGGCGCGGTAGACCATGGCGATGCCGTCGCCGGTAGCGACCAGCGGGTTGGTGGTCGTCTGGTAAACGGCGCCGACGCCTCCCGTGGCCATCAGCGTGACCTTGGAGAGGAAGGTGTCGATGATGCCTGTCTGCATGTCCATGATGTAGGCGCCGAAACATTTAATGTCGGGCGTCTGGCGGGTGACCGTCACACCGAGG
>JAISGW010000150.1 GCA_031262895.1 Tannerella sp.
ATATTATAGCGTCATTAGCCCCATCTCTGGTTTATGGGGATAGTAACCTTGAATTTTGTGATTAAACCCAAATCGAAAAGGGGTTCCCCATTACCGTTCGCAATCAATTCTTTTTTCGCGTTCTGAATGCCGTAATTAAAACGGTTCACGTAGCCGAGCACCTTCATAGATTCAGCTATGACAATATTACGGTAATCACTGGCATAAGGGAAATTGTCCGGTGTGACATCTCCGTAAAGCCCACCGGGATTAACGATTTCTATCCGCGAGGAGAACTCATACAAGTAAATAGGAGCATTGGAATCATAATCACGGTGCATAATGGCATTCATTATCAATTCGCGCAATGCCCAATAAGAATAATTTTTGATAGATTCCTCTTGGAAGGAGCCGTTTCGCAGGATACGCCCCTTAATGATATTGCCTTTTACGAAATTGTCTATGTCTTTCAGCAAGGTAATAAGTGCTCCGGAAAAGACTTTTTCAAAGTCCACGCCGTCTGTCATTTCGTCTCCCTTGAATTTGACATACTGGATGTAGGCACCAGGGAGATAGAATAACGGGTTCAAACCGAACATTAATACTCCCGCATTAGTCGGACAATTCTGTTTGAGGTCGAAAAATCGGAGCGACGCCATTTTCTGTTTGGAACTCCGACCGTTGGCATGCAGTGTTTCCTCGTCTATGGCCAAGGGTAAATAGGAAAGATTGAAATAATCTTCACTGATATCATCTAAGGTCGCACCGACAGCAGGGAGCAAATCGTAGGATTTGGCAATACGCCTTTCCGTAAGCATCTTTTCTTCTTGGGTATTTGCCTTAGCCCGGCGGGGGCCTACGCGTATCCAGCAGACACCGGCATAACGTACGGGCGGATACAAGGAAGGCTTCACTTCTAATGCCACCACGTCGCCGCCATCAATATGGAAAACTTCGCTTACAACGAGAGAGGGTTGCGGCAAGACATTGCCATTGGAGCGTATAGCCCCCAGCATTTGGAGTTCCTTGTCTCCAATGTTCAGCCCGGCGACTTCCCCATTGTCTTTCACTCCTAACAGGATATATCCCGGCTTTTTGTGGTTGGGAAAATCATTGGATAAAGCACACACGGCCGGCCCCAATTTGTCTTCCCTAAAAGAAATGGTTCGCTCGACATTGTCGGCTTCCAAGTCAGCCATGAGTTGCCGCAACTCTCCCTCCTGCATGGTGTCAGTTTACTTTGTAAGCATACTTTACATTGGCCAGGTCGGCGTTCGCCTTCACGATTTTCGTTTTCAGGTTTTCCTTGTAATCGGCGAACTTCTTTTGCAGGCCTTCGTCGCTGAGGGCAAGGATTTGCACGGCGAGGAGGGCGGCATTGAGCGAAGCGTTGATGCCCACTGTGGCTACGGGTATGCCGCCGGGCATCTGTACGATGGCCAAAAGGGCATCCATGCCCTCCAGGCTGGAATTGATAGGAACGCCGATGACGGGCAAAGTAGTCATGGAAGCGATGACGCCGCAGAGATGGGCGGCCATACCGGCAGCAGCGATGATGACACGGATGCCGCGGTCCTTGGCGCCTTTGGCAAAGGCCTCGACCTCGGCCGGCGTGCGGTGGGCCGAGAGCGCCAGCATCTCAAAGGGCACCTGCATCTCATCAAGCAGCTTGGCGGCTTTCTCCATGACGGGCAGGTCGGAAGTGCTGCCCATGATGATGCTAACCTGCGCGTTCATTTCTTTAAAGAGGCTGCGTAGGCATCGGCCGCAAGCAGGCTGTCTAATTCGGAGACATCGGAGATTTTGATTTTAATGAGCCAGCCCTTGCCATAAGGGTCTGCGTTCACCAATTCGGGATGTTCGTCCAGTTCGGCATTCGCTTCCAACACCTCGCCGCCTACCGGCATAAAAAGATCGGATACGGTTTTGACGGCTTCCACGGTGCCGAAGGTTTCTTCCTGATCCAGTGTCTCGCCCTGGGTGGTGATGTCAATAAAGACTATTTCACCTAATTCGTTTTGGGCGTAGTCGGTGATGCCCACATACGCTTGGTCTCCTTCCACACGAATCCATTCATGGTCTTTCGTGTATTTCAAATCTTGAGGGAAATTCATGTTTTACCTTCTTTTATATTGTAAGTAATTGCTTTTGCGCTTTTAGCGGAGGCAAATTTATATCTCTTTTCTGAGGCGGGCAACAGATATACCTAATTGCTCGCGGTACTTGGCCACGGTGCGGCGGGCAATAAGGTAGCCCTTGGCCTTGAGGATAGCGGCGAGTTCGGCATCGGTAAGCGGCTTACGCTTGTCTTCGGCATCTAAGTTCTCTTTCATGATTTTCTTCACCTCGCGGGTTGAGACTTCTTCACCGCTTTCGGTCTGCAGGGATTCGGAGAAGAAGAATTTCAGCGGATAAATGCCGAAGTTAGTCTGCACGTATTTGCTGTTGCTCACCCTTGAAATGGTCGAGATGTCGTAGCCGGCGCGCTCGGCCACGTCCTTAAGAATCATGGGGCGCAGGGTGGCCTCGTCGCCGCTGAGGAAAAAAGGTCGTTGCAACACCATGATGATTTCCATGGTGCGTTGCAAGGTCTGTTGCCTTTGTTTGACGGCATCAATGAAACCTTGGGCGGAATCTAATTTTTGTTTAACAAACTGCAGGGCTTCGCGGCGGCTGTTATCCACCTGGTCTTTCCCCTTTGCATAATCGCGCAACATGTCGCGGTAGTCTTGGCTGAGGTGCAGTTCAGGGATGCTGCGGTTGTTCATCGTTAGGGTGAGTTCGCCATTGTCGGCTTCCACAAGAAAATCAGGTGTCACCTGGTTGTGGGCGGTGAGTATGGAGCCTTCCCAGCCGTTCCCCGGTTTGGGGTCAAGCGCTGTGATTTCAGATATGGCCGCCTTGAGCTTTTCTTCGTCAATGTCGAGGGCAAGCATAATTTTGTCGAAGTGCTTGCGCGAGAAGTCGTCGAAATAATTTTCCACGATGTTGCGGGCGTTGGCGTTGGCGGGAGAAGGGGTATGGCGTTTCAATTGCAGGAGCAGGCATTCTTGTAAGTTGCGAGCACCTATGCCGGGAGGTTCAAGGCCCTGCACAAGGCTCAGGACATGTTCCAAGGCCTCAACCGTCACTTCCGTACCTGTTTGAAAAGCCATATCGTCGGCAATGGCGGCCAAGTCGCGGCGCAAATAGCCGTCGTCTTCCATGTTGCCGACAATGTATTCGGCCATCTGCCTTTCTTCTTCGGGAAGGTCACGCAGACCCAACTGTTCCAGCAGGTATTCGTTGAGGGACTGTCCTACTGAAAAGGGGATGTCTTCCTTTTGTTCGGCGCGTTCCCGCATTTCCCGAAGCTTGTATTCGGGAATATCGTCTTCGCTCAGGTAATCGCCCAAGCTGAGGTCGGCTTCAGTCTCGCCTTTCTCTTCCGGCCCTTCGTCAAGGCTTAGGTCTTCGGGTTGGTCAGACTTATCCTCCTCGTCTTTTCCTTCTTCCAGGGCGGGATTCTCTTCCAGTTCATGCTTTATGCGCTCTTCCAGTTCAATGGTCGGCAGTTCGAGTAGGCGGATGAGCTGGATTTGTTGCGGGGACAGTTTTTGTTGTAGCCGCTGTTGCAACTGCTGCCGAAGCATGGCTTAGGGAATCAGGTGATGGCTGCGGAAGACTTTGCCTATGGTTTCGAGGGCGTAATCCAATTGTTCTTTGGTATGCGTGGCCATGAGGGAGAAACGGATGAGCGTATCCTGCGGGGCCACAGCCGGGGAGACCACGGGATTGACAAAGATGCCCGCGTCGAAAAGTTCCTTGACGATGAGGAAGGTCAGATCGTCATTACGAATGAAGAGCGGGATGATAGGCGTCTGTGTATGCCCAATTTCGAACTTCATCGAGCGGAAACCGTCCAAAGCGTAATGGGTAAGTTTCCAGAGGTGCTCTATGCGTTCCGGCTCTGAGAGGATAATGTCAAGAGCGGCTCCGGCTGCTGCCGTGGCCGCCGGCGTAGCCGAGGCGCTGAAGATATAGGAGCGCGAGTGGTGGCGGAGGTAGTTGATAGTTTCCTTGTCCGAGGCGATGAAACCGCCTATGGAAGCCAGTGATTTGCTGAAAGTGCCCATGATAAGGTCCACATCGGCAGAAACGCCGAAATGGTTGCAAGTGCCCCGCCCTTGTTCTCCAAGGACGCCGATGCCGTGGGCCTCATCAACCATGACACTGGCATTGTATTTCTTCGCCAAGCGGACAATCTCGGGAAGGTTGGCGATGTCGCCTTCCATGGAAAAGACGCCGTCGGTTACGATCAGCTTGACTTTTTCCGGATTGCACTTCTGCAGCTGCTTCTCCAACGATTCCATGTCGTTGTGTTTGTACTTGTACTTCGTGGAGAAAGACAGGCGCTGGCCTT
>JAISGW010000168.1 GCA_031262895.1 Tannerella sp.
GGCTACCGGGTCTTCTCCTTTCAGTGTTTTCTTCTTGGCTTCCAAAAGGTCGTAGAGGAGCGCCTTGTATGCTTCCGGCCCGATGGCATCCAGCGCCTCGCCGGCCACTTCGCTGGCAATGCCCTTTTGCGCGAGTTCGTATGCGATGCGCCTCCTTCCCCATTTGTTGAAGCGGAACTTATCGCTCACAAAGCTGCGAGCAAAGCGCCGCTCGTCGAGGAAGCCTTCTTCCCCGAGGCGTCTGAGGATGCGTTCGGAAGCTTCGGGCGGCAATCCGGCGGTAAGGATTTTTTTCTCCACGTCCTGCCGGCAGCGTTCGGCCGAGGAGCAATAGGCAGCCATACGTTTGAGCATGTCCGCTTCAGTCATTGCTTTCATAAGCGTTGATTTTTAAGAAACGTTCTTTATCGGAGAGGTCGCGCAGGATATAGCAATCTTTGTATCCGGCCTTGGCAAACAGTTCGGCGCATGCTTTAGCCAGCCGTGCGTTGAGTTCAAGGAAGAGGGCACCGCGCGGGGCAAGTTTCCGCTTGGCAAAGCGGGCTATGGCCGAATAAAACAACAGCGGGGCCCAGTTAGGCACGAAGAGCGCCTCCGGCGGTTCGTAGTTCAGCACGTTGGCCGCCATATCGGCCTTCTCGCTTTCCATCACGTAGGGCGGATTACTGACGATGAGGTCGAATTGCCCGGGGATATTCCTTTCCGTTTCAGAAGAAAGGATGTCGGCTTGGAAGAAATCCACATGAACGCCGTTCCTGCCGGCGTTTTTTCGAGCCACCTTCAGGGCCTCTTCGGAAATATCCAGAGCCGACACTTCTGCCATGGGTAGAAATTTGGCCAGCGTCACGGCCAGGCAACCGCTGCCCGTCCCTATGTCGAGGATACGAAAACCGGGGCGGCAAAGCAGGTTCTTGATAATATAATCGGCCAGCTCTTCCGTCTCCGGACGCGGAATTAAAACCGAAGGGTTCACCTTAAATCTCAGTCCGTAAAACAAACTTTCCCCTATGACATATTGGATGGGTTCCCGCTTTTTGAGGCGGCTTATCATCCGGATGGCGCGGCCGGTTTCCAAGCAAGTTAAATCTTCGTCGCGCCACAAGAAGCGGCCGGTCTTGCCTTTACACACATTATCTATAATTATATTCCACAACAAACGCATCTCTTCTTTCGAATAGATTCCGGACAAAGCCGTTTCCATTTGTTTCCTCAGGCGTACTGCAGCTTTCATAACGCGACAAAATTAAGCAATTTTGGCAGTTTTCTCCCTTCGGGTGGAAAATAATACGTAATATTGCGGCCCATAAACAAGGAAACATATAATGAAGGTATTAAAGTTCGGGGGAACTTCTGTGGGTTCCGTGGCCAGCATATTAAATGTGAAAAAGATTGTGGAAGCGGTGGAAGAGCCGGTAGTAGTGGTGGTTTCGGCCCTGGGCGGCATCACCGATAAATTGCTGCAAACGGCTTCCTTGGCTTCCATGGGCGATTTGGGTTATGAAAAGGTTTTTTCGGAAATCGTTTCGCGTCATTTGGACGTGATAGAGGGCGTCATTCCGGATGTCACTCTGCGCGCCTCGGTGCAGAAAGACGTCATGGCCTTGTTCGACGAACTGTCGAACATCCTGAAAGGAGTGTTCCTGATAAACGACCTCTCCGCCAAGACCTCCGATACCATCGTCAGCTACGGCGAGCGCCTGTCTTCCCTTATCCTCAGCCATGTGATAAAAGAGGTGCGATGGTTCGACTCCCGCAAGTTCATCAAGACCGTCAAGCAATTCGACAAGCATATCGTGGACTTCGAGCAAACCAACCGCTTGATAGCCGAGACCTTCACGCCGCTCCCCAAGGCCTCTTTGGTACCGGGTTTTATCTCTTCCAGCCGGGAAAACGGCGAAGTGACCAACCTCGGACGCGGCGGCTCCGATTATACGGCCGCCATCCTGGCGGCGGCACTCAACGCCTCCTCTCTGGAAATATGGACCGACGTGGACGGCTTCATGACCGCCGACCCCCGCGTCATCAGTTCGGCCTACGTCATCGACCGCCTGACCTTCACCGAGGCTATGGAGCTTTGCAACTTCGGCGCCAAGGTCATCTATCCGCCGACCATCTATCCTGTTTACCATAAAAATATCCCCATACGCATCCTGAATACCTTCAATCCTTCGGCGCCGGGCACCTATATTTCCAAGGAGAAGGAAACGGCTGCAGGCAAGGCCCTGATTAAAGGCATCTCGTCCATCAACGACACCTGCCTGATTACGGTGCAGGGCTTGGGTATGGTAGGCGTCATCGGCATCAATTACCGTATCTTCAAGGCCTTGGCCAAGAACGGCATCAGCGTCTTCATGGTCGCGCAGGCCAGTTCGGAGAACAACACCACCTTCGCCGTGCGCAATGCCGATGCCGACCTGGCCGTCCGTGTGCTCAATGAAGAATTTTCCTTAGAACGCGGACAGGGGGAAATCATGGACGTGACGGCAGAGAAGGAACTGGCCACAGTGGCCATCGTCGGCGAAAACATGAAGCACACGCCGGGCATTGCCGGGCGCCTGTTCGGCACCCTCGGCCGCGCCGGCATCAGTGTCATCGCCTGCGCCCAGGGGGCTTCGGAAACGAACATCTCCTTCGTCATCAGACACCAGCACCTCCGCAAGGCGCTCAATTCCATCCACGACTCCTTCTTCCTTTCCGAATACAAGGTGCTCAACCTTTTCATCGTGGGCGTAGGCACCGTGGGCGGCAGGCTGCTGGAACAAATCAACAGCCAGCAGGCCAAGCTGAAAGAGCAGAACGGCCTGCAGTTGCGCGTCGTCGGCGTGGCCAATTCCAAAAAGCTGCTCATCAACCGCAAAGGGCTGGAATTAGAGCATTGCATCGACGCCTTGAAGGAGAAGGGCGAAGCCAGTTCGCCCGCCCATCTCTGCGAAGAAATCCTGCGACTGAACATTTTCAATTCCGTCTTTGTGGACTGCACGGCCAGCCCCGAAATCGCCGGGCTATACGGGGAATTGCTGGAACACAACATCTCGGTGGTGGCCGCCAACAAGCTGGCCGCTTCTTCGGAATACAGCAATTACCTGCGTTTGAAGGAAACCGCCCGCAAACGCGACGTCAAATATCTCTTCGAGACGAACGTGGGCGCCGGCCTGCCCATCATCAATACGATGAACGACCTCATCAACAGCGGCGACCATATCCTCCGGCTCGAGGCCGTGCTCTCGGGCAGTCTCAATTTCATCTTCAACACGCTCTCGGCCGAAGTGCCCTTCAGCCGAGCCATACGATTAGCCAAGGAGAAACATTTCGCCGAACCGGATCCCCGCGTCGACCTGAGCGGGAAGGACGTCATCCGCAAATTAGTCATCCTTACCCGCGAGGCAGGCTATAAGGTGGAACAGGCCGACGTGAAGGTGAACCTCTTCATCCCCGAACGCTACTTCAAAGGCTCACTCGAAGATTTCTGGCGCGACATCCACGAGCTGGACGCCGAGTTCGAGGCCAGGCGCGAACGCGTGGAAGCCGAACGCAAGCGCATCCGCTTAGTGGCGCGCATGGAACGCGGCCAATGTGAAATCGGCTTGCAGGAGGTAGATGCCCAGCATCCTTTCTACGAACTGGAGGGCAGCAACAACATCATTATGATTTCTACCGAACGTTACAAGGATTATCCCATGGTCATTAAAGGTTATGGCGCGGGAGAAGACGTCACTGCGG
Organism: Tannerella sp.; assembly: GCA_031262895.1. Taxonomy (GTDB): domain Bacteria; phylum Bacteroidota; class Bacteroidia; order Bacteroidales; family Tannerellaceae; genus JAISGW01. Next base: position 3,721 of record JAISGW010000168.1, read on the forward strand.
CCGGCGTCTTTGCCGACATCATTTCCATTGCCAACATACGCTGAACGACAAAAAGATATATATTTGTCCACGCAAAAGGATGCAATTCATCAAAGTGTGTTATTTATTAAGGTTTAGGGATAAATGAAGTATTACAGCACGAACAAGAAAGCGCCAATGGCCTCGCTCAAACGGGCCGTCATTAAAGGTTTGCCGGGCGACCAGGGTTTGTATATGCCGGAGACCATTGACCTGTTGAAGGATTTCGTCGTCGGGAGGATGAAAAATCTGAGTTTCCAAGACATTGCCTGCGTGGTGGCCGAAGCCCTTTTCGGCGACGACGTGAACAACGCTGCCTTGGAACGCATTGTGCGGGGCGCGCTCGACTTCGACGCGCCGGTCGTACACCTGCATGACAATATTTATGCGCAGGAACTTTTCCACGGCCCCACTTTGACTTTCAAGGATGTGGGCGCCCGTTTCATGGCGGGGCTGCTTCGCTATTTCGTCGAACGGGAAGGCGTGAAGAACATCCACGTGCTGGTGGCCACCTCCGGAGGCGACACGGGGGCTGCTGTGGCCGACGCTTTTGCCGGCATGAAAGGCATACGCGTGTTCCTGCTTTATCCCAAAGACCGGCTCAATACCGAAGGGGGATTCCGGTTCTCCGCCATGGGCGGCAATGTCACCGCCCTTGAAATAGACGGCGGCATCAATGATTGCCGACGCTTAGTGGAAGAGGCCTTTGCCGACGAGGAGCTGAACGAGCACGGCAAGTTGACTTCGGCCAATTCCGTTAACGTGGCCTGCCTGTTGCCGCAAACCTTTTATTATTTCTATGCCTATGCCCAGTTGGACAAGCTCGGCAAGGCCGACGAGCTGGTCATCAGCGTGCCGGGCACGAACTTGGGCAACCTCACCGCCGGGCTGGCGGCTTATTGGATGGGCTTGCCCGTCAAACGCTTCATTAGCGCCAACGAAGGCGGGCCGCTTTTCCCCGATTCCCTGCAAGGCGCCAAAGAGGCGGAAGTCCCCGTCAATGCGCCGCGCCTGCTTGACCTTTTCAGCATTTACCCCGACCCTTACCGGGCTATCAGGAAGCGCATCGCGGGCGCCGCTTATACCGGGGCGCAGGTCGGCGAGGCCATACGCAGTGCTTACGGCCGCTGCGCTTACCCGCTTGACCC
>JAISGW010000039.1 GCA_031262895.1 Tannerella sp.
GGCCGGGAAGGAAGGTGCCTCCGGCCGCCCGGAACAGGTCGGTGACGAAAGCCTTGGTCACCGGCATCACGCTGTGAAACACCGGCTTGCGACTGGTGACGAAACAGGAAAAAAACTATGGGAGGCTTAGAGCGGCACCAAAAGGCCCTCCTTAGCCAGCAGGACATTGGGGAAATGCGCGGCCGCTTCCGTACGCAAAGCCTCCTCGTCCTCATAGCGGGCGGAAAAGTGGCCGATGAGCAATTGCTTGACTCCGGCAATCCGCGCCATTTCTCCGGCTTGGGCGGCCGTGGAATGCCGGGTTTCATTGGCCCGCTCCTCGTCGGCCTCAAGGAAGGTAGCCTCGTGGTAAAGCAGGTCTACACCTTGGATGAGCGCGGCGTTGTCGGGACGAAAAGCCGTGTCGGAGCAATAAGCGTAACGCTTGGGCGGTTCGGCCGGACGTGTCAGCCGCCGGTTCGGCACGATTTCGCCTTCGGGCGTGCAATAATCCATTCCCTTCTTGATGTCGGCCAGGCAGCGTATGGGTATTTGGTAAAAGTCTATCATCTCTCGCAGCAGATGCGGCGCCTTGGGCTTTTCGGAGAAAAGGAAACCGGCCGCCGGGACGCGGTGCGTGAGGGGAATCGTACGGACGCTCACGGAAGCATCTTCCAGTATCAGTTCCGAACGACCCGGGTCGAAGATGTGGAAAACGACTTGGAAGCCCAGTCCTTTGGCGAAGCGTTCCAATATGGGGCGGAGATATTCGTCCAGACCGGGCGGGCCGTACAAATGCAAATCGCCCTTGCGCCCCAACATCCCTAAAGTGGAGATCAAACCGGGCAGGCCGAAGCAATGGTCGCCGTGCAAATGGGAAATGAACACGTGGTTCAGGCGAGTAAAGCGGAGATGCATGCGGCGCAGTTGCACCTGGGCGCCCTCACCGCAATCAATCATGTATAATTTCTCCCGTAAACCGACGACTTGCGAGCTGGAAAGATGCCTTGTCGTAGGCAAAGCGGAGCCGCAACCCAAGATTTGTACATAAAATTCTGCCATTTTATTTTATATCTTACTTATGACACTATACAAATAGGGGTAAATAATGTCCTTATCCGCCGTTTCCGGTAATTTTTTGGGTAGAACTTTTTTTTGCGTTCTGAATTATACCTATATTTGCCCCGTAAAGATAGTCTATCCTGTCTTAGGGAAGAAAGACATTAAAATATATTTTCTGTGAACCTTAACTAACTTTTTCTTTTTGTTTAAAACGGTTAAATGTAGAAACGGCCGGACGTGAGTTCCGCCGTTTCCTTTTTTCCGCCCTGCGCAAAAAACCTTACCTTTGCGCCGAAAATGCAAACAGAAGATGCGCGGATTTGAAGGATATGTAGGCGGACAGATGGGTAGCGGGCAAGCGGTCAATGACTTGGCCTTTGTGATGCTGCTGGCTTTAGCCTTTGCGTTCTCCCTCCTTTTCAATGCTTATCCGTATCTGTTCGGGCGGATGCTGCGTAACGTTTTCCACGCCAAGGAACGGGAAAGTTCTTTCGATGCCTCGACGGGCAATGAGGGCTTGTTTCGTTCGTTCATGGACTTTCAGGCCTTGTTTCTCGCTTCGCTTTTTCTTTTTCTGGCCGGCTATCGCAGCGGCCTGTTCCCTGCCGGCATGGATATGGACAATTACCTGCTCCTGTTCGGCTTCTTCTTTGCCGTTGCTCTCCTCTTTTATTTTAGCAAACGTTTCCTTTACCTCCTGCTGGGCTTCACTTTTGCCTCGCCCGAGCAATACAGGCTGTGGCGCGTGGGCTATTCTGCCGGCATAGGGTTCTGGGGCGTTACGCTCTACCTTCCCGTGGTGATTCTGGCTTTTACCCGCATGGATTTGCACTGGCTGCTGTTTGTCTTCGTCCTGCTCTTCCTGCTTTGGCGGATTGCCTTGAATTATAAGACGATAAGCTTGTTCGAACTACGGTTCGGCAACATTTTATATATTTTTTTGTACCTTTGCGCCCAAGAAATGATGCCCCTTCTCTGCTTATATGAGGGAATGAAATATATGTACAATCTTTTTGAAATAAATACTTTATGGGTTTAACGATAAGGAGGTTGCTGGTTTCCCAGCCGAAGCCTGCTTCAGAAAAGTCGCCTTATTTTGACATAGCGGCTAAATACGGCGTCGAAATTGATTTTAGACCGTTCATTAAGGTGGAACCCCTTTCCGCCAAAGAATTCCGCCAACAGCGAATCAACATACTGGATTATACAGCCGTAGTATTTACGGCACGTACTGCCATTGACCATTTCTTTCATCTTTGCGAAGAGTTGCGAGTGAACATTCCCGAGAGCATGAAATATTTTTGCGTTACGGAGGCCATAGCCGTGTATTTGCAGAAGTATATCGTTTACCGCAAGCGTAAGGTCTTTTTCAGCCAAACAGGAAAAATTGACGACCTGGCCGCCATCATCGCCAAGCATCCCAAAGAGAAATACCTGGTTCCCGTTTCGGACGTGCACAAGGACGAGTTGTTTAAACTTATGGAGGCCAAACATATTGATTATTTGAAGGCCATCATGTTCCGTACCGTGAGCAATGATTTCCCGGTCGGCGCCAAGTTCGATTACGACATGCTGCTCTTTTTCAGCCCGCAGGGCATCAATTCCTTGCTGAAGAACTTTCCGGATTTCCAGCAGAATGACATCCGCATCGGTTGTTTCGGACCGACGACGGCCAAAGCCATCCGGGATGCGGGCTTGCGCCTTGATGTGGAAGCTCCCACGCCCGAGGCGCCTTCCATGACGGCCGCGCTGGAACTGTACCTGAAAAAGGAAACAGACAACGCCAAGGCCTGATGGCACCCGGGCGGAATACCTTAAACAAGGCGGAGCGCCTCTCGCAGAAGCGCTCCGTTGATGTTTTATATGCGAAGGGGCAGTCGTTCGTGGCGTATCCCCTGCGTGTAGTTTACCTGTTCACGGACGAGCCGCAGGCTGTCCGCGCCGCTTTTCTGGTTGTCGTTCCGAAGAAACGCCTCCACCGGGCCGTCAAGCGGAACCGCGTCAAGCGCCAGGTGCGCGAGGCTTACCGCTTGCGCAAGTCCGCCCTGCTTTCCGGCTTGGAAGAGAAAGGGCGCTCGCTATGGATAGCCTTCCACTATTTGGAAAAGGAGCTGCGTCCTTCTGCCGATATGAACAAGGCCATGGACAAAGCCATGAAAATCCTTTCCGAACGATGATACGCCGCCTGCTTACCCAATTGCTGCTGCTACCTATATATTTCTATAAGTATTGCATCTCGCCGCTCACGCCGCCCACCTGCCGTTACGTGCCCACCTGTTCGCAGTATGCCATAGAAGCCTTGAAGAAATACGGTCCCTTCAAGGGACTATGGCTCGCCTTGAAACGGATTCTCCGCTGCCATCCCTGGGGCGGCAGCGGCTATGACCCTGTCCCGTGATTTATTGCGACATCCATACGCACCGCCTTCCCCTTAAGGACTCGGACGGTCGTTTCGTCTTGTTGAACCGCATCTTCGGCAAGGACGAACTCTTGCCTGCTCCTGTCCGGCAGAGCCTCGGTATTCATCCTTGGTATATAAAAGAAGCGGCGGGAAAGGAGCGTTTGCTGTCGGAATACTTGGGAAAGCCAAGCGTTTGGGCTATAGGAGAAGCCGGATTAGACAAAGGCGCCGAAGCGCCCTTCCCCTTGCAGGAGAAAGTTTTCAGGGAACAAGCCGAGTGGGCCGAGGAAAAGGGGAAACCGCTGATTATCCATTGCGTCAGGGCGTGGAGCGAACTCTTGGCCGCCCGCAAGGCTTTGCATCCCCGCCAAACCTGGATAGTGCACGGCTTCCGCGGAAAGGCGGAACTGGCCGCCCAATTGTCGGCGCAAGGCCTTTGGCTTTCTTTCGGGGAACGTTTCCAGACTGCCGCCCTCAAGGCGGCCGACCCGCAGCGTCTGCTCGTCGAAACCGACGAATCTCTTTTGCCGATAGCACTTATTTACCACCGGCTGGCCCTTGCCTTGGAAACGGAAGAGGCCGATTTCGCCGCACAAGTGCTGCGCAACTATACCGGCCTCTTCCCGAACATCCTTTAAAGCACCGCCTTCACGCTGCGGCCGTCGTTGACAAGGACGTAAACGCCCGTCTTCAGTTGAGCTTTAAGTATGGAGCATTGAACGTTCATTGCCTTGATTTGGCAGACGAGCCGGCCGCTTACATTATATATATACAGCATCGTGCCGGAATGCAGGCCGGAGACCTGAAGGGCAAGGCCCGCTTCCGAAGAAACGCGCAGGCTTTTTTCTGCGGCATCCGCTGCTGTCCCTGTCGTGCCTCCTGCTGCAAGACGAATGCCGTCGAAACTGAGCAGCATGTCATACAGCGGCAAGTGGATGTGCAGCCTGGCCGTAAGTCCGTCGGCACTGATGCTGAGCGGCATGAGGATTTCGTTGGCGTAAACCTTCATATCGGCCAAGGTGTATCCCGCCGCCGCTACGAAAGTGGTATCGAAATTGTCGCCGTAAGGCACTTGGTAGGTGAAAGCCCCCGGCGAAGCCAGTCCGACGACATTTCCCGGCATATAGATTCGAATGTCTGTCGGCACCGGCACAGGTTTAGGTTCGGGAGAAGGATTTGGATAGGGAGGTGGAACTGCACCGAGACGTTCGGCTGCTCCCAGGTCTATGCTTGCTCCTGCAAAGCGGGGATTGCCGATGAAGTCGACTTCCGAGCCGTAAGTCGTAATACCCCGGGCAGAGAAATAAGCCGTATTGCTGCCTGCATCAACAAGGGGGCTGCCTGCTGCCGGGGTATAGCAAAGCTGATTATCGTCATATTGCGGGTTTACATCAAGGTTATGGCCGCCGTCTATTCCGTAGTCACTGTTCCAATTTCCACTGCCGCCGCAGCCTTCTACCATGCAATAGGAGATACGAGGCGAAGCACCGTTTATATTGACTATGGACTTGTCTGTCGGCAAGGGGTTGCTCCCTTCGAAGATGCTGTTGACCAATAGGGGCGAAGCATTGTCGTTGCACATATCGTTCCGGTCATCGACATTGTAGTCGAAGTTGTTGTCGCCAAAGGTGCAATTGACGACTTGGGCTGCACTGGCCTTGTTGCACATTGCGCCGCCGCTGGCTGCCGGGGCACTGTTGTTGTCGAAGATGCAGTTGATGAAAAGAGGTGAAGCGTTGTCTGCATTGTACACCCCGCCGCCAAACCCGGAGGCATAGCCGTCATCGAGGGCACAATTGACAATGGTAGGCGAGGAATTCACGTTCTGCATTCCCCCGCCGCAATCCAAACGTATCGTCTTTCCGTCAAATAAATAAGAAGAACCCGATTCGTCTGCATATCCCTCTTCGATGGCAAAGCCATCCAGGAGCGTTGCGCGCGAACAACCCACGGAAATAACGACGTTGTAGCAATTGTCCGTTTCATCAGGGGTACCGATATTCCCCGAAAGGAGGCTTTTCTCCGTTAGCGTACGTTCTTCCGGCGTACTTTCCGTACCTATAAAGCCACCGTAAACTTTAACACCCTCTTTCAGGTGAAAGGCGTTGTCACGCGAAGAAGATGAGGTTTGATTATGGGGCATATAAGTGCCTCTGGCCACAAAGACCTGGTCGCCTGGTGCCGAAGCGTCAATCATGGCTTGCAGGTCGCCCGCATCGCTCCAAGACGTGCCGTTCCCCGTAGCGCCAACTTTCACGTAGTGAATAAGGGGAATTTGTTTAGTTAAGGCGACAGCATCATATTTAAGCCGTCCGACGGCCGTAAAGGTAACCCTCACGGTGATATAGCCGCCACCGGTTGTGCTTGATACGGTATAATCTTCATTTTCCACAGGCAGGCGTTCGGTTGAAGAAAGTGTCACGGAAACGCTTCCATCCATATTCCGCAGAACTTGGTCGAAAGTGACGGGATATTTCTGGTGCGGCAAAGCCCGCACAGCATTTTTTAAACTCGGGTAGCTTCCATCAGCCACGTTCCAATCCGTAGGCCAAGAAGAGGGATAAGAGGAAGCCGTCTTTAATTGGCTTGCATCCAGTCCGACGACATGGCTTGTCGTCGGCTCCGAAGTCGCATCGTCGTTTTTCATATAAGCTTGTGCAACTTTCGTCTTATCGTAAAAGCAGTTTGTCAAACGCTCGTGGCTAAGATTTGTCTCGAATTCGCCCACCATGCCGACCACACCGCCCAAGAAAATGCCACAAGACGGGTTGGTCGAAGATGCGGAGATTTCGGCAAGGTTCAAGCAATTTTTGGTATCAGTAGAATTTTCCGGTAGTGTTGCCTTTTGGGAGTCCACAAAACCTGCAATGCCTCCTGCGGCAGAATAATTCAGCCCATTAATCGCGCTCACAATTCCAACGTTGAGGCAATTTTCTATGACACTGGCGCCATCTTCATCCGAAGCGTTTTCTGCAGCAATACCGCCGGCAAAAAGTGTACAATCCGCACTATTCGGCTCTCCTATCGCTTTGACTACCCCTCGATTTTCGCAATCTGAGACGCAGCCTTCCGTTTCACAAGCAATGCCGCCGACATTTACACCAAAATCGCCCTTGGCTGTTACCGTCCCCGTATTTAAAGATTGTTTGAGCATGTTGCCCCACGCTATTCCGCCGACAATACCACCCGCATCTTCCCAATAATTCGAGTTCCCTTGGGCATACAAATTGGCCGCATTGGAACAGCCGACAATGGTTGCCACATCGCCGGAGCCGCTTCCGGTTTCATTTGGATTTCCAAGGACGCCTGCTATTCCACCAATAGCAAGACCAGGTTCATTATCAAGTGCTGTTGACTGTACATGGGGATCGCCGTCGCCAAACATCGAGATACTGCCACTAATAAGGTGGCAGTTCGTAATCGTTCCTTCGTTTACACCGGCCACGGCACCCGCCATCGCGTTTTCTTCGTTTGATTGGGTATCATAATTTATCGAAATGTTTACTTGGGAGAAGGCCAAGTTCTTCACTTCGCTGCCGTTTCCCATAAGGCCGAATAATCCGGCATAAGGAAAGGCTTCCGTTATCTTCATGTTTTGAACGGCATGACCTTGTCCGTTAAAATGACCAGCAAAGGGTTTGCCGGAGGCATTGCCGATAGGCGTCCATTCCATTTGATTCAAGTCCAAATCATTCATTAGGACAAAATAGGTAGACGCATAACTTTGGCCATCATTGACTTTTTGCGCCAAGTAGGCCAACTGGGCTTCTGTACTGATGGCGTATGGATGGCTCGCCGAGCCGTCGTGAGTCACGTCTGACGACCAAGATGCTTTCGTTTGTCCGTCCCAAGCGCCGAAGGCGGAGGTAGCAAAGAGCGCGGCAGCGAGGGCGAAGAAAAGGCGACGACCAAGCCTCGGGAACGGGTAAGTGAATAATGTTTTCATATAACCAAAACCAACTTTAATGTATGTGTTTGTAAAACGTTTTCCAATGGCTTCAAGCGCAAGAGTGTTGGAGTTTTAGATTAAGCGCGCTCCTGTGTGTTTACCGCTGCAAAGTTAAGAAAGCTTTGTTGGAACTATTAAATAAAAGTATGGAAAAACAAACAAAACAGCACAAAAAGAGCCTGCTTTGCGGATTCAAAGAAAGGCCGTAAGTTTGCAGCATTTATCAGCAATATGGTTATTGCAAGAGAAATAGAAGATATAAACATAAAGGACAGGGACGGCTTGGCGGCCACGGTAGGTTTTTTCGACGGCGTGCACCAAGGACATCGTTACCTGATTCGCCAAATGCAGGAAGAAGCGGCCCGGCGCGGGCTTCCGACGGCCGTCATCACTTTTCCGGTGCACCCGCGTAAGGTATTGCAGGCCGATTTCCAACCCCATCTGCTCAATTCTTTCGAAGAAAAGGTGCGGCATCTCGCCGCCTTGGGTCTGGATTATTGCATAGCCCTTGATTTCACACGTGAGTTATCCCTGCTTGATGCGCAAACTTTCATCGCCGACGTTTTGTCGGCACGTTGGAAGGTGCGGATGTTGCTCGTCGGTTACGACCACCGTTTCGGCCATGAGCGTCGGGAGGGTTTCGAACAATATAAAATGTACGGCGCAGCCTGCGGCATGGAAGTTTTACAAGCCGGACGCTACAATGCGGAGGCTACGGCCGTCAGTTCCTCGGAAGTGAGGCGGCTCCTGCTGGCCGGACGGGTGGACGAAGCCGCCCGTTTGCTCACCTACCCCTATCAATTGCGCGGCCATATCGTCGGCGGGCACAGGGTAGGCCGCCGCATAGGCTTTCCCACAGCCAATATCCGGGTAGACGAACCCTACAAACTGCTTCCTGCCATCGGTGTTTACGCTGTCAAGGTGCGCTTGGCCGCCGCGGATTACATCGGCATGCTCTACATCGGAAACAGGCCGACCTTGGACAACGGCGAGGATATTACCCTTGAGGTAAATATTCTCGACTTTGCCGGCGATATTTATGAAAAGGAAATCAGCGTCTTCTTCCTGTACCGATTGCTCAACGACATCCGTTTCACCTCGGTGGAAGCCTAGAAGGAACAATTGACGCGCGACGATCGGAAGGTGCGCGACCTGATGACAGGCAATAAATAATGGTAAGAGACAGCGAAAAATTCACCGTTT
>JAISGW010000045.1 GCA_031262895.1 Tannerella sp.
AACAGGCCCGCGCCGTCCGCCTTGGAAGTCAATGAACCAAGGCTCGCCCTCCTTTATCATGATATTGCGCGACTGGAAGTCGCGATAAAGGAAGGTGTCGGCTTCGTCCTTCAATAGTACGTCGGCCATGCGCACGAAGTCGTCTTCGAGGCGGTCTTCTTGAAAGTCCATGCCCGTAGCTTTCAAAAAACAGTATTTGAAGTAGTTCAAATCCCAAGCAATGGAACGCCGGTTGAAGGCGGCCTGCGGATAACAGTGGCTGAAATCCATTCCTTCGGCCCCCTTCACTTGAAAGGCGGGCAGCAAGGAAATGGTCTTGCGCAGTAACTGTCGCTCTTCTTCCCCGAAGACATGGGTAAGCCGTCCTTTTTCTATGGCTTGGAAAAGCAGGGTGTCACCCAAATCTTCTTGCAGGTAATAGAGATAGTCGGCCGAGTGGCAGTACACCTGCGGCACGGGTAATCCCTTCTCCCGGAAATGGGCAGACATATAAATGAAGGCTTGGTTTTCTTCTGCCGAAGTGCCGCATACGCCAATCAAACTGTCCCTCTTGCCTCGCAGGCGAAAGTAACGGCGGTTCGAACCGGAAGAGGGCAGTTCGGTGATTTCGTCCGGTTCTTCGCCCGTATGCGAGACGCATAAATCCTTTAATTCTTCTAAAACCATACATCCAAATTGGGAAGCGAAGGTACGTAATATATTTGAGTTATCTTTGCGCCGATTTTTTGTCAATCCATGAAAGTTTTGGTCAATTGTTATGCCTGCGGCCCCCATGAAGGTTCCGAAGCCGGGATGGGCTGGAACTTTGTCCGAGTACTTGCCCGAATTGCCGATTTGTATGTCATTACGGAATCAAAATTCCGCCCTGCCATCGAACAATATTACAAGGCACATCCTGAAGAACCGGCTCCTGCCTGCTTCTATTATATAAGGAAGAGCCGATACATTCCATTGGCCTGCAAAGTATGGCCGCCATCCTATTATTGGCTTTACCGCCGTTGGCAGAAGAAAGCCTATCGGCTGGCCTGCGGACTCGAAGCGAAAACGCATTTCGACTTGGTGCACCAATTAAATATGGTAGGTTACCGTGAACCGGGTTACCTGTGGAAATTGAATATCCCTTTCGTATGGGGACCGGTGGGCGGTTTTCAAATCATACCTTGGCGGATGCTGCCTTCTTTGGGCTTGTATGGTTGCGCCTTCCATGCGGTGCGGAACCTGATGAACCTTTTTCAGATGCGCACTTCCCGGCGGGTAAAGGCTGCCATGCACAAGGCTTGCGGATTGATGGCCAGTACGCAAGGAAATTTAGGAACGATGGAAAGGCTTTACCATAAGGAGAACGTGCTCCTTTGCCCGGAAGTGGGCTTGGAAGAAACGACCCTCGGCTTCGTTCGCAGCAGAATTCCCGGAGCGAAATTGAAACTTTGCTGGTCAGGTGTCCATGTCCCGAGGAAAGCCCTGAACCTTTTGTTGGAAGCTTTGCGGGGCGGCGATTTGATGGAGAAGACGGAATTGCACGTTTTAGGGCAAGGCCGAGAGACGGCGCATTGGAAAGAACTGGCCCGCCGTTACGGCTTGACGAACGTGGTTTGGCATGCTTGGCTGGCGCGCGATGAGGCTTTGTGTATCATGCAGGATTGTGACCTGTTCTGTATTACCAGCCTTTCCGATGAGACCTCGACCGTGCTGCTGGAAGCCCTTTCGTTGGGTTTGCCCGTCATCGCGCCCGACCTTTGCGGCTTCACCAACGTCGTTGACGAAACTTGCGGCCTTAAAATCCCCGTCCGCACCCACGGACAATTTGTTCATGATTACCGTCAAGCTATTGAGGCCTTCCTGCATGATGAACCCCGCCGCCGTCTCCTCGCGGAGGGCGCTTCCCGCCATGCTGCCGATTTTAAATGGGCCGACAAGGCCCAATGGGTCGCTTCCCTTTATCAGGGGATACTCATTTCGGCGCGGAAAAGTAAGCCATCAATCCTACCAGGATAATGATGAGCACCAGGATGAGGGTGATTTGTCCGCCCGGCGAGAGCTTGCGTAGCAGGGGCAGGCGCGAGAGCCAGTTGCCGGCCCTTTCCGCAGGAGAGGCTTCCGGCTCCGGTTCGTAGGAGGCATAACCCCCTTCTTCCATAACTTTCAAGGCTTGAGGTACCTCGTTTTCCAACACTTCCACGCGGACGCCGCCCACGTCGGCATAACCGGCCAGGATTTGCGAACTGATTTCGTCGCGCAGATAGCAGTCTATCCCTTCCGATTTAAGGTAGGCGACAAGCGTTTGGGCGTCGGCGGCAAAGGCAAAACGCGCAATTTCCACCAGTTTTTCGTCTTTTTCTTCCATGATTCTTCCTGTGTATTAAGTAAAATAGTTTTGATAAAAGTCCTCTACATTGGACGGCTTCAATTCTGGTTCAGGCTTCCCCGCGGCGAAACGGCGGAAACGGTTGACGCATTGCTCAACGATTTCCTCTTGGAATAAGACCACTGTCGTTTTTTCTATATGTAAATTCAAAAAGTTATCCTCTTTTAGGATGATACTCTTTGAAGAACTTACTTTCCTTTCAATTTCATGGAAAAAGCCCTCGTCTACGTTCCTTGCATTCTTTATGTGGAATTTTGCTTCGCTTAGCAGTAGGTGACCTTTATTCAAGAAGATAACCCAATCCACTGTCATTGACTTGTTTTTCTTCCTGGTGGAAAGAGCTGTTTCCGCTTCATCCAGATTTAAGGCCGTCTCGTTCTTGAAGGCATTTTGTTTTGTATAGCCTTCTTGCTTTAACATGTCGTCCAGCCGTTTCACACAGTTCTCCAACGACGGATGATAACTTTCGGCGAATCGTTCGATGCCACCGGCTTCGTACTTAAACTGCTCATTCTTCTTCTTTGCCGGCATAAGCGTCCAATTTATCAAATGATTTGTTGAATGTTTTGAATATCGGCTCTATGTCATGTTCCAAGGAACGGAATACAAACTGATGTTTTTCGGCTTCTTCCGCTAAATAGAAAGATACGTCGTGCAGACAATCTTCCTTCTCGCTGATATAGCGTACGGCACTGACGAAGTCGGTGCTGTGGCTGGCAATAAAGAATTTCGTGCCTAAGCGTTTGTGCAGTAAAACGACCAAGCGGGCATACTCGACAATCCACTGGGGATGAAGATGGGCTTCCGGCTCGTCGATGACGAGCAGTGCCTTATCATCCAAGAATCCGTTTTTGAGCAACATTTGCAGGATGGCGAAAGACTTGATGCCCGTCGCACAGTCCATCAAGTCGAATATTTCTCCGTCTTCGCGCTTGTATGTAAAAGTTTCAAATAACCCGTCTCCAGTAAATGAAGCATCTCCTTGAATAATGTGGCCTTTTATCATCTGATTAAGAGAAAAATTGTAGTCTTGCTTCGAAGGCTGTCTTAAAAGGGCGTTTAATTCTTCCCAATAATTAAGCCCGCTTTTTACACCCAAGCACATGGGGGTATCAATATAGGCTGTCTTTGCAATTTCATGTGATAAGGGGACATGCGTCACTCCTTCACTAACAAAAGGAACCTCATATTCTTTAACGCATAGCTCTTTCGCAATTTGTCCTTCAAAAGCAGAGGCTAAACTATTTCTTAGCAACGAATAGGGACGTTCTCTTCCTAACTGATCCATTTTGTCAAGGTGATGGGATACCCGCAAACACAAGTCTTTTATCATTCCCCCTGTTTCTTCCCCTTCTGATGATTGTAAGGTAGAACGAAGGATGGCGTCTATGCGTGCCTTATTCGGCTTGTTTTTATCTATTTTTTCATACGCAGAAGCCACTTCCCCAGCCATTTCCCCAAGTGCCATCCAATCTTCAATCTTTTGTGGTGGCCATATCTTAAAATGAGAAAGGAAAGAAGCCCCAATTTTCATATTTTCTTCCAACAGTGTTTGTTGCATTTGTTCTACTACATTCAGATATGGGCGGATATTTCGGATGGTGTCTTTCAAAATCAGTTCGTCGTAGGCGTTCACGTTGCGGAAAACATAGTAGAGGAGCTTGGACAGCGTACTTTTGCCGCATCCGTTTATCCCTGAAACGACCGAGATGCCGTTCAAGGCAATATGAGCCTCTTTGATAGCTCTGAAATTCTTTACCGATAGTTCTACCTTGTTCATATAATCAGCAATTTGCCTATTTTATCTTATGATGTTTCCGCAAACATATACAAAATTCATGGTTTTCCCTTTGGGGAAGATTCATTTTTCGTCCATCATGCTGCGCTTGCCTTCCAGTTGGGCGCTGGCGTCAACGGCAAAGGCGCCGCGGGTGACGACTTCCTCGCCCGGGCGGAGGCCGGCCAGTATCACGTAGTCCTCACCCATTTGCGGGCCTAATTCCACTTCGCGCGGAAGAAAGGCCAAAGCGGCAGAAGCATCCTGCTTGACGTACACTAATGAACGCTTGCCCGTCCATAGCACGGCGGTCCTGGGGACGAGTACCTGCTCGGCCGCGTTGGGCAGTGTCGCTTTGACCGTGGCTTCGGCGTACATGCCCGGCTTGAGTTGCATGCCGGGGTTGCGGCTTTCTACCCGCAACTTGGCCGTGCGGGTGGCGGGATCAAGCAGGGGGTCTATAAAAACGATTTTTCCCGAAAAGGTTTTTCCGGGAAGCGATTCGAGTTGGTAATTGACTGTCTCTCCTTTCTTCAGGAAGGGAAGGTCTTGTTCGTAAGCATCGAAGACCACCCAGACGGAGGAAAGGTCGGCCAGGTCGAAGAGCGGGCTGCCGGGTTTCACGTAATCGCCCTGCGCGACTTTCCTTTGCGTCACCACGCCGGAGGCATCGGCTCGGATGTCGACGTCGGGCAAGTCGCCGCCCGCTTCCAGCCGGTCGATTTGGCTGTCAGATAATTTCCATTGGCGGAGTTTCTCGCGGGCTGCGCGCAGCAGCGCGGGCTGCGTCGAAGCCAA
>JAISGW010000161.1 GCA_031262895.1 Tannerella sp.
CAACCGCCTGCTCTGCGTGGAAAGCGCCAATGATATGTTCGTCACCGTCTTCTACGGCATCCTTGACATCCGCACGGGAGAGCTGCGCTACTGCAATGCCGGCCATAACCCGCCCCTGCTGATACGCGAAGGGCAAACGGAGGCCGAACAGTTGCCCCTTACCGGCGACTGCATCCTGGGTGCCATCCCCGAGGCCGCCTTCCATGAAAAGGGCCTGCGTCTCGCCCCCGGCGACAGCCTGCTCTGCTACACCGACGGCCTGACCGAAGCCCGCAACGAGGCGGGCGACTTCTACGGCATGGCCCGCCTGCTGAAATGCTGCCGCGAAGAGGGCGCCGGCCTTTTCCCCCAAGAGCGCATACAGGAGCTGGGCGCCTCGGTGGCTGCCTTTGCCGGCAAAGCCAAGCCTTCCGACGACATCACCCTCCTCTCCATCCTCTTCCGCGGAGAGTCGTGAATTTTTTCACAACCTTCCCCGAACCTCAGGGAAGCCCGTGAATTTTTTCACAACCTCCCCCGGACCTCAGGGAAGCCCGTGAATTTTTTCACGACCTTCCCCAGCCTTGGGGAAGCCTGTGAATTTTTTCACGACCCTCGATTTTGTTATAACTTTGCATCCCAAATCAACAAACTTGTTTTTAAATATCTATCGTATGAAAATCTTCAAAGTAACAGGCAGAGAGATTCTGGATTCCCGCGGGAATCCGACAGTAGAAGTTGACGTGCTCCTCGAATCGGGCGCCTTCGGCCGTGCGGCCGTGCCCTCGGGAGCCTCTACGGGCGAGAACGAAGCCCTCGAACTCCGCGACGGCGACAAGAAGCGCTACGGCGGCAAGGGCGTGCTGAAAGCCGTGGAGAACGTGAACAAGGTCATCGGCCCGGCCCTTATCGGCATGAGCGCCCTCAACCAGCGGGAAATCGACCAGAAGATGATTGCCCTCGACGGCACCAAGACCAAGTCGAAGCTGGGCGCCAACGCCATCCTCGGTGTATCGCTGGCCGTAGCCAAGGCTGCCGCCAACTACCTTGAGCTGCCCCTGTACCGCTATCTGGGCGGCACCAACGCCTACGTGCTCCCCGTCCCGATGATGAACATCATCAACGGCGGCTCGCACTCCGACGCGCCCATCGCCTTCCAGGAGTTCATGATCCGCCCCGTGGGCGCCTGCTGCTTCCACGAAGGCCTCCGCATGGGAGCCGAAGTCTTCCACGCCCTGAAGAAGGTGCTCAAGGACCGCGGCCTCTCCACCGCCGTAGGCGACGAGGGCGGCTTTGCCCCCACGCTCGACGGTACGGAAGATGCCCTCAACTCCATCCTCGCCGCCATCAAGGCCGCCGGCTACGTGCCGGGCAAGGACGTGATGATCGGCCTCGACTGCGCCTCCTCCGAATTCTATGACAACGGCGTTTACGACTACACCAAGTTCGAAGGCGCCAAGGGAGCCAAGCGCACCAGCGCGCAGCAGGTCGCCTATCTCGAGGAACTCATCTCCAAGTACCCCATCGATTCCATCGAAGACGGCATGAGCGAGAACGACTGGGACGGCTGGAAGCTGCTCACCGACAAAGTCGGCGCGAAGATACAGCTCGTCGGCGACGACCTCTTCGTCACCAACGTGGAATACCTCCGCAAGGGCATCCAGATGGGCTGCGCCAACTCCATCCTCATCAAGGTCAACCAAATCGGCTCGCTCACTGAAACGCTCGACGCCATCGAAATGGCCCAGCGCCACGGCTACACGACAGTCACTTCGCACCGCTCCGGCGAAACCGAAGACGCTACCATCGCCGACATCGCCGTCGCCACCAATTCGGGGCAAATCAAGACCGGTTCGCTCAGCCGTTCCGACCGTATGGCCAAGTACAACCAGCTCCTCCGCATCGAGGAAGAACTGGGCGAACGCGCCGTGTACGGTTACAAAAAACTCCGTTAACGAATCAACGGATATCCAATCTTGAAGCCGGAACTGCTGCGAAGCGGTCCCGGCTTTTCTGCGCATCGCCTGTGCGAAGAAACATTTGACGTATTCCAAAGAAATCGTACTTTTGCCCTCCGCTATTTGAAAGTATGGAAGAAGAAAAAGACAAAATGCTGCTTGACGAGGTGACGAACAGCGATTACAAGTACGGTTTCGTCACCGATATACATACGGAAACCTTACATAAAGGATTAGACGAGGATGTCATCCGCTTGATTTCGACCAAAAAGAACGAACCGGAGTGGCTGCTTGACTTCCGCTTGAAAGCCTACCGCCATTGGCTGACGCTGAAGATGCCCCACTGGGCACATTTGGACATCCCGCCCATCAATTACCAAGACATCATCTACTACGCCGCCCCGAAACCCAAAGAAGGCCCGAAAGACCTGAAGGATATCGACCCGGCCGTGCTCAAGACCTTCAACCGGCTGGGCATTCCCCTGGAAGAGCAGAAAGTACTCAGCGGGATGGCCGTCGACGCCGTCATGGACAGCGTTTCCGTGAAGACGACCTACAAGGATGCCCTCATCGAGAAGGGTATCATCTTCTGCTCCTTCAGCGAGGCCGTGCGGCAGCACCCCGACCTGGTCAGGCAATACCTCGGCTCCGTAGTCAGCTACCGCGACAATTTCTTCGCCGCGCTCAACTCGGCCGTCTTCTCCGACGGCTCCTTCGTTTACATCCCCAAGGGCGTACGCTGCCCGATGGAGCTGAGTACCTATTTCCGTATCAACGCCCGCAACACGGGACAGTTCGAACGGACGCTCATCGTGGCCGACGACGAGGCCTACGTCAGCTATCTGGAAGGCTGTACCGCGCCCATGCGCGACGAGAACCAGCTCCACGCCGCCATCGTTGAAATCGTGGCTCAGGAACATGCCGAGGTGAAGTATTCCACCGTGCAGAACTGGTATCCCGGCGACAAGAACGGCAAGGGAGGCATTTATAACTTCGTCACCAAGCGCGGCCTCTGCAAGGGGAAAGCCAGCAAAATCTCCTGGACGCAGGTGGAGACCGGCTCGGCCATCACCTGGAAATATCCCGGCTGCATCCTGGCTGGCGACGAGTCGGTGGGCGAGTTCTACTCTGTGGCCGTCACTAACAACTACCAGCAAGCCGATACCGGCACCAAGATGATACACCTGGGCAAGAACACCCGCAGCCTGATTGTCTCGAAAGGCATCTCGGCCGGACACAGCCAGAACAGCTATCGCGGCTTGGTCAAAGTCTCGCCCCGCGCCGAAGGCGCCCGCAACCACAGCCAGTGCGACTCGCTGCTGCTCAGCTCCACCTGCGGGGCGCATACCTTCCCTTACGCCGATATACAAAACGAGACTGCCGTCGTGGAGCACGAAGCCACGACCAGCAAAATCAACGAAGAACAGCTTTTTTACTGCAACCAGCGGGGCATTTCCACCGAAGAGGCCGTCAGCCTCATCGTCGGCGGCTACGCTAAGGAAGTGATGAACAAGCTGCCGATGGAATTCGCCGTCGAGGCCCAGAAGCTGCTGGCCATCTCCCTCGAAAGCAGCGTAGGATAGGAAATGAAATTCAGCAAATATGTTAACAAGACTTGAAATTCGGAATTTTAAAAAATTGGAGGACATTGCATTTTCCTTGTCTTCATCGGTTGCCATCATTGGGCCGAACAATTCTGGAAAGTCTACTATATTCCAAGCTCTTTGCTTGTGGGAAATTGGCCTAAGAAACTATTTGGCAGCAAAGGCAAAGGACGACCTGAAGGGCGACTACGTGACCATTAACCGCAAGGACTTGTTGAACAGCCCGATTTCAGACGCTCGTTTTCTTTGGAAGAAAAGGAAGGTAACGCAATATAATAAGGGAAAGGGGACAAGGCACATTCCCATCTCCATTCGCTTGCAAGGCGAGCAGGAGGGAATTACCTGGGAGTGTCAGGTGGAGTTCATCTTTTCCAATGCGGAGTCTTTTTCATGTAAAGTGATTTCTGGAGCAGAGCAAATGGCTAAGCTATACGAACAAGGAACTGGCATCCACTTCGGTTTCTTGCAAGCTATGTCGGGCATATCCACTTCTGAAGACAAACTGACTCAAGGGTCAATTGATCGAAAATTAGGTGAGGGGAAAACGGCAGAAGTGCTGCGCAATATTTGTTTTGAGATACTATATCCTGAAATCGAGTCGAAGGCCGACGGCCAAGGCGAGAAGAATTGGAACCGGCTTTGTGAAATTATAAAAAGGATGTTTGGTGCCCAATTGGAACAGCCGGAATACAATAAGACAACGGGTCTCGTCTCCTTGGAATACACAGAAGATGGCATCAAGTACGATATATCTTCAGCGGGCCGTGGATTCCAACAGACCCTGCTGCTCTTTGCCTATATGTATGCACACCAAGGCACTGTGTTCCTTTTGGATGAGCCGGACGCGCATTTGGAAGTGATTCGGCAGAGGGAAGCCTTCCACCAAATCAACGAGGTGGCCATAGAAACCAACACGCAAGTCTTGATTGCTTCCCATTCAGAAGTCGTTTTGAACGAAGCGGCGGCTTCTTCCGAAGTAGTGGCCTTGATTGCAAACAACGCCTTGGAGCTAAACATCAAAACGAATGGCAAGTCCATCGGATACCTTAGAAAAGCCTTGACGGATATTGGTTGGGAAAAATATTATCTGGCAAAGTCAAAAGGGCATGTTTTGTACATGGAAGGTTCCACCGACCTACAGATGCTACTTGCCTTTGCAAACAAGCTCAAGCATAAGGCGGAGCCTCTATTGCGTTCTGCCAATGTGTGCTATACCTCGAACAACCTCCCGGCAGATGCCATTGCAAACTATGTGGCACTCAAAGAGTTTATTCCCCTTCTGAAGGGAATGGCTCTATTCGACAGGATAGATAAGGAGGTTGGCCATGCGCCTTTGAAAGTGCTCTGCTGGCAAAGGAGGGAACTGGAAAATTATTTTGCCCGCCCAGAACTCTTGCTGAAGCACGCCGGATTGCTCTCATATAAATATAGCCGCTATACCGCCGACGAGTTGCGTGATAAGATGCAGGAAGCTATTGAACTATATACGCTTCCCATCTATCTGAAGAACGGAAACGACCCTTGGTGGAATGATGGCAAATTGTCCGATGATTGGCTGGACAAAATATTCCCGGAATTCTACAAAGCTTTAGGCATTCCTGCCGGAAAAAATTTCAAGAAGAATTACTATCAACTCATCTCCCTCATGGACGCTGATGAAATAGCGCCTGAAGTGCAGGAGAAGTTGGATTCCATATATGAATTGTTGAAATAAAAGATATGATGTTAGAAATAAAAGACCTGCATGCCGCAGTAAACGGCAAAGAGATATTGAAAGGGGTGAACCTCGAAGTGAAAAAGGGCGAGGTGCATGCTATCATGGGGCCGAACGGTTCCGGCAAAAGCACCCTGGCCAGCGTACTGGTAGGCAACCCCGCCTTCGAAGTGACGGCTG
>JAISGW010000158.1 GCA_031262895.1 Tannerella sp.
ACGTTGGATGGTGCGGTAAAGGGAACGTCCCCATAAGACGGCGCGGGTAATACTAGCGAAGGAATTATCAAGGATGGTGATGTCACTGGCTTCTTTCGCCACAGAGGTGCCGTCGCCCATGGAAAGGCCCACTTGGGCGGCGTTTAAGGCTGGAGCGTCGTTGGTACCATCGCCGGTAACAGCTACGACCTGCCCTTTCTGTTGAAGCAGTTGGACGAGTCGCTGCTTGTCCATGGGACGGGCGCGGCACATGATTTTCAAGTCGAGCACACGTTCGAGGGCTTCCTCGTCAGAGAGGGCTTCAAAAGCAGGACCAGTCAGCAAATTATGTTCGTTGCAGGCAGCAGTCCATATACCTATCTGGCGGCCAATTTCCTTGGCTGTGCCAGGGGTGTCGCCGGTAACGATCTTTACATCTATGCCAGCATGGAGACAAGTATGGACGGCCTCGGGCACGTCAGGGCGTACAGGGTCGGAAATGGCTACAAAGCCGAGGAAGGTGAAGCTGGCCTCTTTAGGCAGACGGCCGCCAGGAAAGAGGTCGTCCAGGTTTTCTTCAGGGCTGATGCTGCGATAAGCGAAGCCGAGGGTGCGCATAGCTTGTTCCTGGTAGCCGAGCAATTGCTTTTCTATGTTGGAACGGGTGGTTTCGACTGTTGTCCTGCTGTCGTCGGGGGCGACTACGTCATGACAGAGTGAGAGCACAATTTCCGGCGCTCCCTTTACATATAATATCTTTTCGCCGAGTAGGGGCGAGTTGACGGCAGTCGCCATATATTTCCTTTCAGTGGAGAAGGTAAGCTGGCTGATGACGGGAACGCTTTCGCGTAGACGAAGGTAGTTCTCACCTTGGGCTTCAAGCCAGAGGAGCAAGGCGCCTTCTGTGGGATTGCCTAAAGGTCGTATATTTCCGTCCGTTTCTTCGAGAAAGGCAGTGGAGTTGATGGCAATCCCTTCTTTGATGAGGCAGCCCGATTTGTCGTCGCCCAATTGCTGATTGGGCAAGCCGAAGAAATGGGTTTGGTATACCTGCATCTTGTTTTGGGTAAGCGTACCGGTCTTATCGGTGCAGATGACAGTCGTGGCTCCCATAGTTTCGCAAGCGTGCATCTTGCGCACCAGATTTTGGGCTTTGAGCATGCGGTTCATACTCAAAGCCAAGCTTAGGGTAACACTCATCGGCAGGCCTTCGGGTACACTAACAACGATTAGGGTAACGGCTATCATGAAAATATGCAGCAGATGTCCCAACCAATCCATTAGTTCCATGGGTTGACTGGTGAGCAATAGCTTGAGCAGCAGAGCGGCAAAGGTCAGAGCAGCCAAGGTATAGCCAGCGCGGCTGATGAGCTTGGCCAAACCTTTGAGTTGAATTTGTAGCGGCGTCTCTATGGCTTTTTCGATTTGGGCGCCTTCGTAAACTTGGCCGTAGCCAGTGGCATCGCCCACTTTCTCTACTTGGAAAAGCCCATGTCCGTCAACCACGGTCGTACCTCGCATAACCACATTGGAAGGATAAGTGGCCTCTTCATCGAAGTCTTCCTTACGGGTCGTTTTTGCTGTCAGTGGTTCGCCCGTTAGGGTGGATTCGTTGACTTGCAGAGAGACTGCTTCCAACAGTTGCCCGTCGGCCGGTATTTCTTCTCCTGCTTGGAGGACAACCAAGTCGCCCACCACCACTTCTCGTTTGGGTATTTCGTGAACATGGCTTTCACGGATGACTTTTACAGGCGTGTCGTCCTTTACCAAAGAAAGGAGGTCGAAGGCTTTTGAGGCTCTTCTTTCAAAGAGAAAGCCCACGCCACTAGCCAGCAGGATGGCAAAAAAGATGCCTGCGGGTTCAAGAAAAGCGCTGGAACCGTGTTGTTCGGGACCCCAACATTGTACGGCGGCCACAACCATGGAAAGTAGCCAAGCCACCAATAGTATTTGGATGATAGGGTCTTTAAATTTGTCGAGGAACAGCGACCAAGCTGAAGTCTTTTTCGGCGGGGTAAGCACGTTTTCTCCGTGCAGGCGACGACTTTCTGTCACTTCTTGAGGGCTGAGGCCCTGCCAATCTTGTTTTTGTTGCATGGGTGTTATTTGGCGGCAAGCAACCAAGCGTCGTAGAACTGGGTGCTGCGACGCACTTGAGCCAGATAAGCGTCGGCTTGTGCCTTGTTGACGGTCACGCTCGCATATACGCGAATTTTGCCGCCTTGCTCGAGGATGTTGGCGCTTCCCATTTTACGGAAATTGACATTATAGGAAATGAAATTACGTGCTTGCGTACGGTTGGCAAAACTGCCAATGACGATGTAATAGCGTTTCTGAGGTTCCCTATCGTGCTTGCGGATATTTGTCCGCCTTGTCTTTTCTTTTTGCGAGTTGCTCTTGGCTGTGTAGCGGTAGGTGTTTTCTGCCTTCTTCTGTGTGGCGACTGGGGCAGGCTGTGCTGCTTTAGGTTCAGGAACATCCAAAGCCGTAGGTAAGAAACTGGCGGTGTAAGTTGAGGGGTCAGTGTTCTTTACCGGTGTACTGATGAGCAGGAAGAGCGCCATGGCGGCAGCGACGGCCGTGGTACCTTGTAGGAAACGACGTAAAGCCGGTCGATGCAGGCCATTATGGTTCGCAGGCGAGACTTCTATAGCCAATTCACGCCAAAGGGGAAGGCGGAATGGTGCTAACCCGTATGATTCGGGGCTGCTTTGTATATTTCGACCCGCTGCAAAGAGCAGTTTCCCCTCCTCGTCCAATTGTAGCGTGCCTACACTGCCCAAGGTAATGCGCAGGCCTTTCTGCAATTGCGCGAGGAGTTCCTTAACATCTTCGTCCACTTGGCGACGTGCCTGTTCGTAATTAAGCCCATAAGCTTGCATATAACTTTCGCACAGCAAGCCGTCATTATGTTTCAGTTGGGCGTTGAAGACCGCCTCCTTGTGCATCGGGATAAACAAACGTTCGTCTTCGATGTATGCAGCCGGAGCCGACTGCAAAACGAAGCCCCCTACTTGCGGGATGATTACGCAATCATGAATGCGCAACAGGGTTTCCAAGTGTGTTGTAATCCGTAACATGCCTCAAAGGTAGTTGTTTTATTATGATTTATAGCTTTTCCTGGAATATTTCTTTTTTTCGTCAAAAATCGAGGAAGAGGTAACGACCTCCATCCTCGATTTTTGAGAGGTTCCCTTTGTTTTTATTTAATGACGTAGAGGGAACTGATAGATTCGTCGTGGCAGACGCGCCTTATGGCTTCGGCAAACATCTGCGCTACGGAGAGTATTTTTACTTTGTCACATTCCTTTTCATAAGGGATAGAGTCGGTGAAGAGAATTTCTTTCAAGGCCGATTGGCAGACGCGTTCGGTGGCAGGGTCTGACATGACGGCATGGCTGGCAATGGCGCGTACGCTGCGTGCACCGTTCTCCAGCATCAGGTCGGCGGCTTTGGTTATAGTGCCGGCCGTGTCTACGATGTCGTCAACCAGCAGCACGTCTTTGCCCTTCACGTCACCGATGATGCGCATTTCGGCTACTTCGTTAGCCCTCAAGCGTGACTTGTGGCAGATAACCATAGGGATGCCGAGGTATTTGGAATAACTTGAGGCGCGTTTGGTACCACCTACATCGGGGGTAGCCATAACCAGATTGTCGAGTGTCAGGTGGTGTTTGATGTAATCGAGGAAGACGCTTGAGGCGTAGAGGTGGTCCACAGGCACGTTGAAGAAGCCTTGGATTTGGTCGGCGTGCAGATCCATGGTGATAAGCCGGTTGATACCGGCCGTACCCAGCATGTCGGCAATCAGTTTGGCGGCTATCGAAACGCGGGGCTTGTCCTTGCGGTCTTGGCGCGCCCAGCCGAAGTAGGGTACTACGGCGATGATAGAGTGGGCGGAGGCGCGTTTGGCGGCGTCTATCATCAACAGAAGTTCCATCAGGTTGTCGGAATTGGGGAAGGTTGATTGTATCAGGAACACGTCACGGCCACGGATGGATTCCTCATAAGAAACGGAAAATTCGCCGTCAGCGTAATGCTGGATGTTCATTTGCCCCAGCGGGCAACCCAAGTCTTGACAGATTTGCTCCGCGAGGGGATGGGATTTTGTTCCGGAGAACACCAGAAAAGGAGTTTGTGCGCTCATTGATTTATAATACCGATTGATAAGTTTGAATCAGGCCGCAAAGTTAATGCTTTTGCATCAAATGCGGCAACTTTTCCCGTCGGCGGAGCAGGCCCGGCCTTCCTTGCGTTCAGCTTTGCCTTTTTCGCCCGCTTTCCAGCCGACATAGGCTTCCCGCAGCGCTTTGGCATAATCTTCGGCACTGAGGATACCTTGGATGACCAAGCTTTCGTTGAGCAGGTAGAAGGGAATGTATTCGAGCGCGTACTTCTCTTCGGCTTCACGCTGGTCGTCCGTGAGGCTTTGTCGGAAGCGGTCGCCTGCCAGCAGTTGCCGTATTTCCGTTTCTTCCAAGCCAACCCCTTTGCCCAAATGCAGCAACAGCGCCGGGTTGGAGACATCTTCTTTCCGGTCAAAATATGCGGTGAAGAGCGCTTCTTCCATTTCCGGAGCCAGGCCTTTTTCTTGGGCCAGTTGCACCAGCCGCAGGGCGTCGGCGGTATTGTTTTTCTCTGCGCCAGGTCGCAGTTCGTAGCTGTGCAGGCGGAGTTCCACGTCCGCCGCTTGCGGGAAGCCTTCGAGGGCTTCTTCCAGCAGGTGCTTCCCCTTGTAACAATAGGGGCAAGCTATGTCTGACCAAATGTCAATGCGCATCTTGTCTGCCTTCATGTTTCTTCGTATTTATATATGTGCCAGCAAAGGTAGGTTTTTGCCATCCGATTTCCTAATTCGACATTTGGCTTTCCTGTTTTCGTTTTATGTCT
>JAISGW010000002.1 GCA_031262895.1 Tannerella sp.
GAAGTAGCCCGCGTGCGCTACGACTTCTACACCTGTTGCATGGAACTCATGCGCGACCATTTCCTGCGGCCTTTCACGAAATGGTGCGAGGCGAACGGCTGCCGCTCGCGCGTGCAGGCTTACGGTCGCGAGTTCCACCCGCTGGATGCCTCCCTCGAAGTCGACATCCCCGAGTGCGAGACCTGGCTCTGGGACAACGACGGCACCAAGGGCCGCGACCTCTATACGGACCCCGCTTACACGAACGTCAACAAATTTGTCGCCTCGGCAGCCCATTTCCAAAGCAAGAAGGAGGTCAGTTGCGAAGAGTCGACCAACACCGCGGCCGTCTTCAACGCCACCCTCGAACGCATCAAGCGGGTAGGCGACCAAAGCAACCTCTCCGGCGTCACCCACAGCATCTTCCACGGCTTCAACTACACGCCCCTCGAGGCGCCCTTCCCCGGCTGGATACGCTACGGCACCTTTTTCAACGAACGTAACCCCTGGTGGCCGTACCTCCGCCTGTACACCGACTACAAGGCGCGTCTCTCCGCCCTTCTGCGCGAGACAAAACCCTTCGCCGACATCCTCGTGCTCCACCCCTTGGCCGACTTATGGACGCGCCTCGGCCCGCAGCGCGACCCCTTCCCCGAACAGCGCTATCCGCCCTACCAATACCGCGTCTGGGAGGCTATACACCGCAACGGCTCGGCCTGCGACTACGCCTCCGAGCATGTCTTGCAGCACTTCGACCTCTCACCTTACAAGGTATTGCTGCTCCTTGAGGTGGAGAGCATCGAACCGGCCACGACTCAAGCCTTGTTACGCTTCGCCCGAAGCGGCGGCAAGCTCGTCTTCGTGGGGAACACACCCCACCGGGCACCCGGCAGGAAAGGGCAGGCTGAGAACGATGAGGCCGTACGCCGCGACATGCAGGCGCTCCGCGAAGATTATCCCTCGCAATGTTTCCGCGTGGAAGCTCCGGCCGACGGCATAGACCCCGACGCCTGGTGGCGCCTCGTCGCCGGAGCCTGCGACATCCGCCCCTACCTTCGTTTCAGTGCACCCAACCATTACCTGAGCCAGATACGCCACCGTACGGCCGAAGGTGGCGACGTCCTCTTCTTAGTCAACTCGCACGCCACGGAGACCTACCGCTTCGATGCGGACTTCCTGCCCGCCGGGGGACGGCAGCCCTGGCTGTGGGATGCCGAGACCGGCCTCAAAAGCCCCTACCCCACATTGGGGGAAAACGGCCGCTTGCAAGTGGAACTGCCTCCCGCCACCTCCCTGCTTATCGTTTACGAAACGGCCGGGACGACAGGCGAGGGGACATCCCCTACCCCGCCACCCAAAGCCAAGGCCGCAGCGGAAGCCGTCCCCGTAGAAGGCTGGTCGTTACGCCTCGAGCCGCTCTTCGGTCAAGGCGGCGAACGCAAGCCCTTCCCCTTAAAAGACCTCGCCACCGACCCGGCCACCCGCGCCTTCGCCGGCCACCTCTATTACGAGGCCACGGCTAAGCTGCCTGAAGGCTGCCGTTATCTTGACCTCGGAAGAGTTTACGGCGTCTCGGAACTCAAGGTTAACGGGCAAGCCCTCGGTTGCCATTGGTACGGCCGCCATCGCTACCTCTTGCCCGAAGGTCTCGCCGCAGGCATGCCCCTGCGCTTGGAAGTCAAAGTGGCCACCACCGTGGGCAATTACCTCAAATCCAATCCGGCAAACAAGACAGGTTATGCCTGGACGCGCGCACAGCCCTGGCAGCCCGTCGGAATGCTCGGTCCAGTCAGCTTTTGCTAAAAAAACGGGAAGTTGAAAAATGAAAGTCAACGTTGTCCCTGCGGCTTCGTCCTTACTTTGCCTAAGGGCGACCTTCGGTTCAATTTTCAACTTTCCATTTTCAATTGAATATGTACCTTTGCAGAGCAAAAAGCAGAAAAACTATATGGCATATTGGCAAGAAGAATTGGAAACCATCTCCCGCGACAAGCTTGAAGAACTACAGCTTAAGCGGTTGAAATCCACAATGGAAAGGGCGGCACGTTCGCCCTTTTACAAAAAAGTATTCACAGAACAAGGTTTGTCGGCCAACAGCATCCGCTCGCTGGACGACCTGCAGAAGTTGCCCTTCACCACCAAAGACGACCTGCGGAAATATTATCCCTTCGGTTTGGTAGCTATCCCGTTGAAGGACTGCGTCAGGCTGCATTCCTCGAGCGGCACGACGGGCAACCCCACCGTGGTACTGCACTCCCGCCGCGACCTCGACGCCTGGGCCAACCAGGTAGCCCGCTGCATGTACATGGTCGGCCTGCGCGACACCGACGTCTTCCAGAACACCTCGGGCTACGGCATGTTCACCGGCGGACTGGGCTTCCAGTATGGGGCCGAACGGCTGGGCGCCCTGACCATACCGGCCGCCGCTGGCAACACCAAGCGGCAAATCAAATTCATCCGTGACTTCGGGACGACCTGCCTGCATATCATCCCCAGCTACGCCTCCCGCCTCTACGAGGTGATGTGCGAAGAAGGCGTGGACCCGCGACGCGACACCCACCTGCACACCTTCTGCATGGGTGCCGAACCCCATTCCGAAGAACAGCGCCTCCGCATCGAACAGCTTTTCGGCGTGAAAGCCTACAACTGTTTCGGCATGTCGGAAATGAACGGGCCTGGCGTGGCCTTCGAATGCCCCGAACAAAACGGCCTGCACATCTGGGAAGACTACGTCATCGTGGAAATCATTGACCCGCGCACCCTCCGGCCGGTACCCGATGGCGAACCCGGCGAACTGGTACTGACCACCATCAATCGCGAAGCTATGCCCCTTTTGCGCTACCGCACCCGCGACCTGACCCGCATCTTGCCCGGACCTTGCCCCTGCGGACGCACCCACAAACGTCTGGCCCGCTTCAGCGGACGCTCCGACGACATGCTCGTCATCAAGGGCGTCAATCTCTTCCCCATACAAATAGAGAAAATCCTCCTCCAGTTCAAGGAACTCGGCAGCAATTACCTCATCACCATCGAAACCATCGATGGGAACGACGAGATGCTCATCGAAGTGGAACTCTCCGAACTCTTCACCGACGATTACGGCGTACTCCAGGCACTGGCCAAAGAAGTCACCCGCCGCCTGCACGACGAACTGCTCTTCACCCCTCGCCTCAAGCTCGTGGCCAGAGGCTCCCTCCCCCAACAGGAAGGCAAAGCCGTACGCGTTAAAGACCTACGCAAAAACGTGTAAATTTCAAATCAATTACTATGGTAAGTCAACTCTCCATCTTTTTGGAAAATAAATACGGCAAACTGAGCGAGATACTCTCGCTTTTAGGCTCGGCCGACATCCGCATTCTGGCCGCCACCGTGGCCGACACCTCCGAATTCGGCATCCTCCGCATGATAGTCAGCGACCCGCAAAAAGCCTGCGCCCTGCTCAGGGAACACCATGTTGGCGTTAACCTGACTGAAGTGCTGGCCATCGTGACCGACTCCGCCGCCGGTAGCTTCGCACACATGCTGAGCTGCTTCACCCAGGCCGGCCTGAGCATAGAATACATGTACTGCTTCTCCGCCCGGGGCAAAGCCGTCCTCGTGCTGCGCACCTCCGACCGCGAAGCCGCCCGCGAAGTCATCCGCCGCAACGACCTCGAATACGTCTCGGAGGAAGAATTGGCCGGAAACGACTGGTAATACCCGCCCATGCCGTCGCCGAAGCACTTCGAAAAAGGCCTGACGCAAGCTTATTGTATGATATTGTATTTTATTATGCCTGCGAGAACATTTTTTAGCACTTTTGCTATTGACGGGAATTTGAAACCACGTATCTTTGCGCTGTGGTTTTTTCATAATAGTATTAGATTTAAGGTTAACAAAGTTGGTTAGGGGATGTCGCGAGACACCCCTTAATTTTTTGTACGGGAGAAACCCCTTTTCCTTCTAACATTTCGATAATCTTGCGGTTGAGGCGGTTGATTTCATCATGCAGTTCCCGCACCTGCTTTTGCAGTTCACCATGCTGCCGAATGAGATCGGCTGCGATGGTGTCTTTCTTTATGGCGCCGTCAACGGCAGTCTCTGCATTAGTCTTGGCACTTACATATTGTTCTTGCCAACTTCTTACATCTTTACGGAGACCGTCTATTTCGACATCTTTCCGGTCTATAAGGTCTATGTACCATTTCAATAGGGCATAGCATTTGTTGATGTACTTCTCGTATGCTTCAATGCGGCTCTTCATCGTAGCCCCCTCGTCCTCAATCATCCCTTTCCGTTCCCGGGCTAATGCCTCGAATTTGGCTCTGTCGTCATCCTGATGGATGATCGCATTATCGCCCGTGTTTATAATATTGCCGTTACCACCAATATTGCCTCCAGTTGACGCAGATGCGTTTTCACCGCCGGTTTTCGGCTTAAGCATCTCACCCCGGCCGGTTAAAAGCCATTCCGGGCTAATATTGGGATAATTTTCAACTATAAGCTGTATCCATTTGGATTGAATATCCGTACCGTTGCTAATTGCACGTGATAAAACGCCCTTACTCGCCCCGATTCGAAGCTCTAATGCCGTAATCTTAATGCCTTCCGCATTGGCTATTAACTTTATTCTATCCAATAATGTATTCATAAAGGAGAAATTTTTCTTCGATTTCCTTGTTTAGTTGAAAATTATCAATTTACTTTGTTCTGCCTTCCTCAATGAAAGGCGCTGTAAAGTTATTGATTTTTATAAGTGTGTTATATGAAAGCAAATTTTGACATCATGTTTACGAAACGCCCCTATACCGTGGTCGACCCGAAATTCCGGAAGCACTTATATGATACGCAAGTTCGTCAGCCATATATATAATGGCACGAATATGCCCTTCCTTCTTAACAAAAGACGCAAAACATTTCCATCTGCAGGATTGATGTCAACGGGAATCAAGTGAAGCCTGCCGCACAATGTGCGGCAGGCTTCAAAAAGGGATTTTCCCTATGTTTGTTACTTATTGATGACAAGGCTGTCCACTTCCTTTCCTTCCTGGTTAGTGACCTGGATGGAGAGTTTGTGAGCTGTGGCGTCGCCGGTCAGGACGTTGTTGTTGGAATTAATCAGAACAGGGAAGTGCACCTCGCTGGTGGGCGCCATTTTCCAATGCCGATGCAAGTGGGCGGCCAACATCAGGTCGACGCCCGCCTGGTTGAGCAAAGGCACGAATTTGGTCAGCACTTCGTTCTCCCCGTGCCAGTCGTGCAGGGGTGGCATGTGGCAGACCACCACCTTGAAGGGCGCCTCGGTAAATTCTTTGCTTTTGAGCGCTTCGGCCAGCCATTGGGCTTCCTTGGTGCGATAATTATCGAAATCGACGATGCCACTGTACTCAATATCCGTGTCGGGTTTGTCTTCCCCCGAGTCGAGTACGACGAAGCAGACCGGCCCTTGACGGAAGATGTAATACAGATGCGGACGGGTCGGCGAGAAGTAGTCATGCAGATGCGTGGCAAAGCCTCGGCGCGGCTCATGATTGCCTCGGGCGTAATACATGGGCACACGGGCAGCGAAGACGTAGGCTGCCGTATCCATGAAACCGGCGAAGAGTTGTTGCTCGCTGGTCACCCAAGAGACCATGTCACCGTTGAAAAGCACCAAGTCCCTTTGCAGCGGTTTGGAGAGTTCCATCATCCTGCCGAGCACGGCCGGCCGTTCGTGGATGTCGTTCATCATGGCGAAGCTGACGGTCGGCTTGGATATGTCGTTGGTACGGAAACTGTACGGGCGGTAGGCGCTGGAAGCAGCCACATGTCCGTAGATGAGTTCGTAGCCGTTAGACCGACGACTGAGCACTTCCTGCGTATAAACGCGGTAGCGGTAGCGGGTGCCTGGCTTCAGACCCTCGAGCTTGACGACGTGCACCTGTCCGATGTCCTTCACACCGTCCACGTCATCGTACACGCGGGGGCGTGCCTTGAGGTAGAAGTCCGTGCTGTCGTCGGGCGCCCATTCGAGCCAGGCGACCCCCGGACGGTCGGTCACCCAAACGACGGCGGCCTGATGTTCGTCTACATCTTGCAGATAAGGGCCGTGGATGATGCGAATGGCATCTTGTGCCCATGCCTGGCAGGCTCCGAAGAGGGCCAGGAAAAGAAACAACTTGATTTTTGTCTTCATTTTTGCTTATTGGTTTATTAGTTCGTGTATCCCTCGTTTTGTACCAACTTGGGGTTTTTGTCTAATTCGGCTTGCGGGAAGGGCAAGTAACGGTTGTATGGATGGAAGGCCCTGTCCTCTATTTTGCGTAAGGATTCGTTCGCCGCGCTCGGGGCTGTGATGGTCGCCCGCAAATCCCTGTCGGGATTATTGGGGTCTACGGTCCCTATCATGCGGTAAAGGGTGCCGTTAAGTAGCGTCTCGGCGAGCATTTTCCCGCTGGCATCCTTCCAGCGGAGCAGGTCGGCCCGGCGGAAGCCTTCACCGGCCAGTTCTATGCAACGTTCGCGCCGTACCAACTGGCGGAGTTTGTCCT
>JAISGW010000037.1 GCA_031262895.1 Tannerella sp.
TTAGGCTGCTGATGCCGGTACGTTCGATTTCGCGCTGCTGTATCTTGAGCAGGTAATCTTTGCCGGAGAAGGACAGCTCGCGGAGTTCGTCCAGCTCGGCGTTCACCCCCTTGGCAATGACGCCGCCCTTGTTGACTAACAGAGGCGGGTCGGGGGTAATTTCCTTGGCGATGCGCTCGCGGATGGGGTCGCAGGCGTCGAGTTGCCCGCCTATACTTTGCAAGTCCGGTTCTTCGGCGGCCAGGCAAGCCGCCTTGATGGGGACGATGGCGTTCAGGGCGTTCTTCAATTGCACCAGCTCGCGGGGCGTGACGCGGCCGACGGCCACCTTGGAGATGATGCGCTCCAGGTCGCCGATTTGGCCGATGGCCTCTTCTAAGGTCTCCCTCAATTCGGGTGCCTTGAAAAAGTACTCCACGATGTGCTGCCTTGCCTCTATGGGCTTGATGTCTTTCAATGGGAAGAGCAACCAGCGGCGCAGCAGGCGCGAACCCATGGGCGAGATGGTCTTGTCCATCACGCCCAACAGGCTGGAGCCGCCTTCGTTCATGGGGCTGACCAGCTCGAGGCTGCGGACAGTAAACTTATCGAGGCGCACATAACGCGCTTCTTCGATGCGCGAGAGCTTCGTGATATGCGAGATGTGCGTATGCTGGGTGAGGTCGAGGTAATGCAGGACGGCTCCCGAAGCAACCAAGCCCAGACGCAGGTTCTCCACGCCGAAGCCTTTCAGGTTCTTCACCTCGAAATGCTTCAGCAGGCGCTCCACGGCCCCATCGTAGTTGAAGGCCCAGTCTTCCAGCTCGAAGCTCAGGTAGCGGGAGCCGAAGCGCTCTTCGAAGAGCCGCCGTTTGGCGCGTTCCACCAGCACCTCCTTGGGCGAGAAATTGTTCAGCAGCTTGTCCATGTAATCGGGCACGCCCTCGGCCGTCAGAAACTCGCCGGTGGAGATGTCAAGGAAGGCGATACCGCATTGGTCCTTTTCGAAATGGACGGCGGCCAACCAGTTGTTCTCTTTGTTGTTGAGCAGGGCGTCGCCCATGGAAACGCCGGGGGTGACTAATTCGGTGAGGCCGCGCTTGACTAAGGTCTTAGCCAATTTCGGGTCTTCCAACTGGTCGCAGATGGCCACCCGTTTGCCGGCGCGCACTAAGCGGGGCAGGTAAGAGTCTAAGGCGTGATGGGGGAAACCGGCCATGGGCACTTCGGCGGCAGTTTTCCCGTTGGAACGCTTGGTCTGCGCGATGCCCAGGATTTCGGCGCCCGCGATGGCGTCGTCGCCGTACATTTCGTAAAAGTCGCCTACGCGGAAGAGCAGGATGGCATCGGGATGTTTCTTTTTGATGTCATAGTATTGGCGCATCAGGGGCGTATCAAGCGGATTCCTCGGCATGTCGGGCCTCCCGCTTAGACGTTGAATCGGAAGTGCATGATGTCGCCGTCCTGCACCACATAATCCTTGCCTTCCACGGCCATCTTGCCGGCTTCTTTGACGGCGGCCTCCGAGCCGTAGCTGAGGAAGTCCTCATATTTGATGACTTCGGCGCGGATGAAACCTTTCTCGAAGTCCGTATGGATGACGCCCGCGCATTGCGGCGCCTTGTCGCCCTTATGGTAAGTCCAGGCGCGCACTTCGTCGGGGCCGGCCGTCAGGAAAGTCTCTAAGTTGAGCAGCTTGTAGGCCGATTTGATGAGACGGTTCACGCCCGACTCCTCCAGCCCGATTTCGGCGAGGAACAGCTGCCGTTCCTCGTAAGTCTCCAGCTCGGCAATCTCGCTCTCTATCTTGGCGGCGACGACCAGCAGCTCGGCATTCTCTTCGCGGATGGCCTCGCGTACGGCCTCCACATAGGCGTTGCCCTTCACGGCCGAGGCCTCGTCCACATTACATATATACAAGACGGGTTTGGCCGTGAGCAGGAAAAGCTCGCGCGCCGTCCGTTGCTCCTCTTTCGTGTCGAACTGCACCGTGCGGGCGCTCTTGCCCTGTTGCAGGGCCTCCTTGTAACGGGCCAGCACTTCGTAGGCCACCTTGGCCTGCTTGTCGCCGGTGGCGGCCTGCTTCTGCACCTTGTTGATGCGGCTCTCCACCGTTTCCAAATCCTTTATCTGAAGTTCGGTATCTATGATTTCCTTGTCACGCACCGGGTCTATGCTCCCGTCCACATGTACAATGTTGCCGTCGTCGAAGCAACGCAGCACATGCAGGATGGCGTCGGTCTCCCGGATATTGCCCAGAAATTTGTTGCCCAGACCTTCGCCCTTGCTGGCTCCTTTCACCAAGCCGGCAATGTCTACGATTTCTACCGTAGTGGGCACAATGCGTTGCGGGTGTACCAGCGCCGCCAGTTTGTTCAGGCGTTCATCGGGGACGGTAATCATCCCCACGTTCGGTTCTATCGTGCAAAAGGGGAAATTGGCCGACTGGGCCTTTGCGTTCGACAAACAATTAAATAAGGTGGACTTGCCCACGTTCGGCAATCCGACTATGCCACATTGTAAAGACATGCTGTATGAATATTTTTATTAGAGCAACAAAGGTAAGACAAATTGAGTTATGAGTTATGAGTTATGAATTATGAGTTGCGCGTGGCGCTGTGGCTTCGCCCTAACTCATAACTCATAATTCATAACTCATAACTAATTTATTGTTTCCACTGCACGGCCTGCAGGAACCACTGGACTTCGTCGTCCTTCAGTTTCTGTTCCTTCAGGAGTTCCGGCAGCTGCTTGTAGCTCTGGCGGAAGACACTGACACGCCGGCTAAGCTGGTCGGGATAGTAGGAGACGGCACGGCCGGCCGATTCCATATCGCCCAACTTTTCCGTATAGTTGATGCCGGCATGGCGGTACTTCAAGGCGACGATGGCTTTCTGGAAGCGATGGAACTGTCCGTAAAGGCCGTCGCTCAACTCGGGGGCGTCGGAGGGATAGGTGATGCGGACGCTCTTCGCCTGGCTGCAGTCGGTGAGGGGCAAGGTGATGGTAAGCGCGAGCGCGTTGCCGTCGTAGGTGTAGGGCACGGATTGTCCGTTCATCTCCACGCTTTGCGGCACGGCGGAGCAGAGCACTTTCACCTTATAAGTACGTTGTGCGGGCATCCCCTTATAGCTGCCCGTGCGGGCGCCGATGTGCACGGTAAGCACGTTGCCCTCGCGTTCGGAAGAGAAGGGGGTGAAGGCGTATTGCGTGGGATAGAGCTGATCGTCGCCATTGTCCTCATAAAACTTGAACGCGCCTTTGGCGCCGGGGAAGACGCAGGCGGTGACCGTCTCGTCGTTGCCGCGCAGGTTCTTCACTTGACCATAGAGCGGAAGGATGGAACCGGCCTTCACATAGACAGGATATTCGTCGAGGGCGAAGCTGCGTTCCACGGTCTGCCCGCCTTTCAAAAGGGTGCCCGTGCTCCATTCATACCAGTCGTTGCCGGCAGGCAGCCAGACCTTGACCGTGGCATAGCCGTCCTTCATGGGCGTCGTGACGGGGGCAATCAGCAATTGGTCGCCGAACATGTATTCGTCGCGGAATTCCGTGCTGTAAGCCTCCTTGGCTTCAGGATAGTCGTAATACATCGGCCGGCAGAGGGAGATGCCCGTGTCGTAAGTCTTCCGTGCCATCGTATAGATGTAAGGCGCCAGGGTGTAGCGCGTACGAATAGCCTGCGTCAGCACGTCGACATACTGCTTGTCGAAAGCCCAAGGTTCCTTGTTCATCTGGCCGTTCTTACTGGAGTGGGTACGCATGATAGGGCTGAAGGCGCCGAATTGCATCCAGCGGGCGAAGAGTTCGTCATCCAACTGGTGATGATGCGGCAGGAACTGGTGTCCGCCGAGGTCGTGGCTCCAATATCCGTAAAGCACGTTGGAGGCCATGGTGGTGAAGTAAGGCTGAAAGGCCAGCGTCTTCCAGGAATGGAAGGAGTCGCCGGAGAATCCCACCTGGTAGCGGTGGTTGCCCAGGCCGCCCCAGCGGTGGTAGAGCAGCGGCCGTTTGTCGCCCGAGCGTTGCATGTCGGAAAAGAAGACGTAGTTGAGCCACCAAGTGTTGTTCAAGCCCTTTATCTTCTTGTCGTAAGGCCATTGCTGCCAATCGAGCCACCAGAAGTCGACACCCTCCTTCATCATCGGGTGCAGGATGGTATTGAACCAGCCGCTCATGTAGCGCTTGTCGGAGCCAACGTAAGGAATCCGCGCCTTGGTGGCGGGGTCTATGCCCATCCATTTGGCCATTTCGGGATATTTCTCTTCGTAAGAGGCGACGCCTTCGGCGGGATGCAGGTTAAGCGTCACTTCCAGATTGTTGTCGTTCACGTATTTCAGGAAGCCGGCCGGGTCGGGGAAGAGGCGGCGGTTCCAGGTGAAGCCTGTCCAGCCGCCCTTGCCGGGTTCGGTGTAATGCCAGTCCATGTCGACTACCAGAACGTCCAAGGGGATATTATACTTGTGGAAGTTGTCCAGCAGGTTATGTATCTCGTTGTCCGAGTAACTCCAGTAACGCGACCACCAGTAACCGAAGGCGAAGCGGGGCGGCAGGGGCACTTTGCCGGCAAAGACGGTGAAGTCCTTCAACGCGGCCTTGTAGTCATGCCCGTAAGCCATGAAGTAGAAGTCCTGTCCGCCGTTATCGGGGCGCACCTCCACCCAGGGCCAGTCCGAATGGTCGAAGAGGAAGTTGTGCGAATCGTCGAGGAAAGTCCAGCCGTCGGTAGCCAGAAGGCCGTTTTCTATGGGCATGAGCTTGTGGTTATACAAGCTGCTGTCGCCCTCGAAGCCGTCGAAGGTGCGGTAAGTCCCTTTCAGGTTGCCGGTCTGCGCGAGTCCCGGATGCCATTTGAAGGGGCGCTGCCCCTTTGCGGCGCTGATGAAGAGGTTGTCTTTGGTGAATTTCCCGCTGTTCTTCTTGTACTTCAGCTTCATCTTGGCGGTGGTGATTTCCACCCAAGAGCCGGACTTTTTCAGGCGGTAGTCCACTTTGGGATATTCCCGGTTGACACAGAGGAAAGAGGCTTGGTCGACGAACTTCCCGTCGGGCGCCCATTCCATGCGCATCGTGCCGTCGGTGATGACGGTGAAGCGCACATGCGCGTCGCGATAAGCAATATTAGGCGACAGGGCTTCCTGTCCCCAAGCTAAACTGCTAAAGGCGAGCGCAAACAATAAGGTAAGAAAATGCTTTTTCATATTTTTATAGGTATGTAAAGTCAAAAGGCCACAACAAAAGTACGGACTATTCCTCCCCGCTGTCCGACGTATGGATTTTATGGGATTATTTAATAAAAAGAAAGCCCAACCACCAAGGCCGGACTTCCTTCCTATCCATCTTAAAAAAACGTCATTGAATTTCTTTTACCAAGCCCATGCCGCGGCGTATAGCCTCCTCGTTCATGGGAAGCAGCTTGTGGTGGCGTGCAGGCAGGGTCTTTTTCAGCCCGGCCATCACGTTCTCCAATTTGACCATGGGAGCGATTTTCAGGAGTCCGCCGAGAAGGAGCATGTTGAAGGCCTTCTCGTTCTGCATCTCCGTGGCGGCGTCCATGGCGTCGACGCGGTAGACGCGGATGTCCTTGCGTTGGATGTCGCGGTGTATGCCGTAGCCGTCATACAGGAGGATGCCGCCGGGCTTCACCTTGTTCTCGAACTTGTCGAGCGAAGGCTGGTTGAGGATGATAGCGATGTCGTAGGCATTGAGGATGGGCGAGGAGATAGGCTCGTCGGAGAGGATGACCGTCACATTGGCCGTGCCGCCCCGCTGTTCCGGGCCGTAAGAAGGCAGCCAGCTGACCTCCTTCCCTTCCATAAGTCCCGAGTAGGCGAGGATTTTACCCATCGAGAGCACGCCTTGCCCGCCGAATCCGGCTATGATGATTTCTTCTTTCATTTCTTATAACGCTTATTCTTTGTTCTTCAAATCACCTAAGGGATAGAAGGGGAACATGTTCTCTTCCATCCATTTGTTAGCTTCGGCGGGACTGCGCTTCCAACCGGAGGCACAGGTGGAGACAAATTCCACCACCGAAGTGCCGCGTCCGGCCATGGAGTTCTCGAAAGCCTTGCGCAGCATTTTCTTGGCCTTGCGCACGGCAGCGGCCGTATGCACGCTCTGCCGTGTCACCAAGCAGGTGCCTTCAAGCTGGGCGAGCAGGTCGGTAATCTTCAGGGGATAGCCGTTCAGGGCCACGTCGCGCCCCATCGGACAGGTAGAAGTGGGCATGCCGACAAGGGTGGTAGGCGCCATCTGTCCGCCCGTCATGCCGTAAATGGCATTGTTGACGAAGACGATGACGATGTTCTCACCACGGTTGCAGGCGTGGATGGTCTCGGCCGTACCGATGGCGGCCAAGTCACCGTCGCCCTGGTAGGTGAAAATCATCTTCGAGGGATTCAGGCGCTTCAAGGCGGTGGCCAAGGCGGGGGCGCGCCCGTGGGCGGCTTCTACCCAGTCGATGTCCAAATAATTGTATGCGAAGACGGCGCAGCCGACGGGCGACACGCCGATGGTATCTTCTTCCATGCCCATTTCGGTAATGACCTCGGCAATCAGCTTGTGGATGACGCCGTGGCTGCAGCCCGGGCAATAGTGCATCGGCGTGTCGTTCATCAGTTCCGGCTTGCCGTACACCAAGTTTTCAGGTTTTATGATTTCAGAAAGTTCCATACTTCAGAAGTTATGTGTTTTGAATTATGAGTGATGCGTTTCGGAGAACCACCACCCATGTCTCTATTTAAAGAAGCGAAGCGCGTATTGCACAATACGTAGTGCCAAGGCCAGGCCGCCTACGATGAAGAAGGCCGTATGATGCGGCTTCGACCAGGTGGCCAGGTAGCAGGCGCCCGCGGCGATGGCCAGCAGCATGAAGGCCATGGTCATGAGTTCGTCGGTTTGGCTTCCGCGCATCATGGCTTCAGAGCAATTGTGCCTTTAAGGCGGCCACAATCTCATCGGGGGTGAAGACGATACCGCCCAGGCGGCCGTAATGTCCGACGGGCACGCGGCCGTTAACGGCCAGACGCACATCTTCCACCATCTGGCCGGCGTTGAGTTCGACGGCTAACATGCCTTTCACGCGGCCGGCAAGGGTGGCGATGGCTTTCGTAGGGAAAGGCCAGAGAGTGATGGGACGCAGGAGGCCGACTTTCAGGTCTTCCGCGCGGGCCAGTTCCACAGCCTTCTGGCAGATGCGTGCCGAAGAGCCGAAGGCCACGAACAGGTAATCGGCATCTTCTGTGGCCGTTTCCTCATAACGCACTTCCGCCGCCTCTATTTGCGCGTACTTGGCCTGGAAGCGCAGGTTGTTCTGCTCCATCACGGCCGGATCAAGTTCCAGCGAAGTGACGAGGTTGCGTTTCCGGCCTTTGGGGTTGCCTTGCAAGGCCCAGGGACATTCCTTGCGGATTTCCGCTTCCGTCTTGCGGGGGCGGAAAGGAGGCAGCGTCACCTTCTCCATCATCTGCCCGATAAGTCCGTCGGCCAGAATGATGGCGGGATTACGGTACTTGAAGGCCAGCTCGAAGCCCAGTGCCACGAAGTCGGCCATCTCTTGCACCGAATGGGGGGCCAACGTAATGAGGCGGTAGTCGCCGTGGCCGCCGCCCTTGACGGTCTGGAAGTAGTCGGCCTGACTGG
This sequence comes from Tannerella sp., assembly GCA_031262895.1. GTDB lineage: Bacteria > Bacteroidota > Bacteroidia > Bacteroidales > Tannerellaceae > JAISGW01. The sequence goes on from JAISGW010000037.1 coordinate 7,624, forward strand.
GTTGAATGGTACCCAGACCCGGGCCGCCGCGCATCACGTTCACAATCAGGCAAGGCAACTCGGCGCCTGCGATGTAGGAAACGCCTTCCTGCATCAGGCTGATGCCCGGACTGGAAGAGGTCGTCATCACACGTTTGCCGCTCGCCGCCCCGCCGTACACCATATTAATGGAAGCGACTTCGCTCTCGGCCTGCAAAACCACCATGCCGGTGGATTCCCAAGGCCGTTCGGCCATGAGCGTCTCCATGATTTCCGACTGCGGGGTAATCGGATAACCGAAATAACCGTCCGCGCCATAGCGGATGGCTGCATGGGCAATGGCCTCATTGCCCTTCATCAATTTTATTTCTTCTGACATTTCAACTGATTTTGACTTTGTAGATGGTTAAACATCCGTCCGGGCACACCACGCCGCAGTTGGCACAACCGATGCAGGCCTCCGGATTTTTCATGTACACATAGTGGTAGCCCCTGTTGTTTACTTCCCGCGGGTGTAGTTCGAGCACACCTTCCGGGCAGGCGACCACGCAAAGGTCGCAGCCTTTGCAGCGCTCGGTATTCACCTCGACAGCTCCTTTTACTTTTGCCATATATCAAATATCCTAATTGTTATTTGTACGTGTCTTTGCTTTCCAAAGGTCAGGCACCTATTTCTTTCAGCCGCCAAAGGTATGAAATTATTCACCATTATTCGCCTTGGCCTGTTCAGCTTCCGCCACGGCCTTGTTCAGGTCGCCGTATATGCCCCGATGGGTGCGTATTACGTCCAAATAATGGTCGTACGCGTCCATCCCTTCAATCTGCTGTCCGGAAGCGGCCAGGTCGGAAATGAGATAGCGACGGCGGTTCGTCGGTGCTATTTCAACTTCAACACGAATAGGACTGGGTTTTGATCCTCTCCTGTATAATGGAGAACTTGTTTAATCGCGTCTTGTTTCCGGCCTTCACCGTTAAAGGAACGCACAATCTCTGATGGCAGGAGAGGAAGAATCAGCTCGTCTCCATTTCCATATACTTTATCCGGCAATTTCTCGATCGTGTACCCTAATAGTTTTATGTCTTCCTTCATTGCATAAAAATCGGCAATCGATTGCCTGCTTTCTGTGTCAATGAGAGCCATACGGCATTGGTGATTGTAATAGTAGGAAAGCAAGTAATTCTTTTGCCCTTTCAGGAATATTCCTATGCCATACGCATAGTCATGCCTGAATAGTTCTTGAAAGAACACCATGACATTCTTGTACTTATTCCTGTAAAAAGAAGCCGGTATGTTCTTGTCAAGTAAATTTACCTTATAGACAGGCTTAATACCGTCTTTGATTTGATAAATCATGTCGTCAAACAGGTTATAATATAGCAACCCGCTTGGCTGGTCCAAGAAAATGTTTTCCGCATGAACATGCAGATAAGACGCCTTGTCAGGGTCGATTTTCATATATTCAGCCACAGTCTTTCCTGAGTTCAAATCTATCACCCGCATTTGATACGCGTTTTGGCCATCTTTTTCATTCCCTACATAGAGCAGCATCCGATTATTTCCAAGTAAATGTATACGCTCTGCCCAACAGTCCAATGGGAAACGTTTTTTTAAAACGCCATCCCAGGTGTAATGATACAAGGCTCGGCCGCTTCGGCTCAATATCCAGACCTCTTTAGAGGGGGTAATCTCAAAATCCGAAATACTGATATATTCCGACGGGCCACCGCCTCGTTTGCTTATTTTCCTGACGAGAAGACCTTGTTCATTGAACTGGTAAAGCGTATTGGCATCGGCCACATAGAAAAAGCCGTCAATATGGGCGACTTTGGCTATCCGACTGTAATTGATTAAACAACTATCGTTTGTTTCAAGGGAAATGCATCGTCCA
>JAISGW010000058.1 GCA_031262895.1 Tannerella sp.
CTCCAAGCGGCGCACGTCCATCCCGCCACGCTTTACCATCTTCACCAAGAAGGTCGGCGTACCGGTCTGGAACCAGTAGTCGGCGAAACGTCCTTTGGAGAAAGTGTTCAAAAGGCTGAAGGGATTATAGACATCCTCCTTCCCTTCGGAGAAGTGGTAGCCGTCGTAGCGTTTCTTCACCTCGGCGAGCACCTCGGCGTAACTCATATTCCTACTTTCGGCCAACTCGTGAAGTTCAGGGTCAAAATTATTTTTTAGCTCCGTCTCCGTGATGCCGCAGATGCCTGCATAGCTTTCGTCCAGACTGATGTCGTTCAACTGGTTCAGGTCACTGAAGATGCTGACTTTTGAGAATTTCGTCACCCCCGTCAGGAAGGCGAAGCGCAGGTAGGGGTCCGCCGTCTTCAATACGCCGTAGAAGCCCTTGAGTATTTTCCGCATCTCTTCATTGACCTCCGGATTGTCCAGCATCGCCAGCAGCGGTTTGTCGTATTCGTCTATAAGCACGACGACCCGTTGGCCTGACTGCTCGTAAGCTCGCTTGATGAGACCCAGCAAGCGGGCGGCGGGCGACTGCTCGTCGGGGTTCTTCCCCCATTGCTCCTCTATGTAACGCAGATTGGTATCCAAAGCCGTATAAAGCGAACTCAAGTCCATGTAACTTTCCACATTCAAGTCGATATGGAAAACGGGATGTACCGGCCATTCCTTCTTGTCCAGCTCCGCCAGGGCGAGACTCTCGAAGAGTTCCTTTTGTCCGAGGAAGTAAGCCTTCATGGTGGAGAGCAGCAGGCTCTTGCCGAAGCGGCGCGGCCGGCCGAGAAAATAAACTTTCCCCTGCGTAGCCAAACGGTACACGTAAGCCGTCTTGTCCACATAGAGGAATCCGTCTTCACGCAATCCTTTGAAATCTTGCAGCCCGATGGGCAACTTTCGCATATCCGTCGTCATAGGGTTATCCTCCTTTTATTTATTTAATTTCTGCAAAGGTAAGGGTTTCGGCAAAGAAACACGGTGAAAGGAAAATCCTTACTTATTTGAGTCGTTCAAAATAGGGCAACCGATTCAAAGGCACAGAAAGGGTATAGGTGCGGCCACCACGATACTTTTTGCCTTGTTCGTCACGCCAGGTTCCTTTGGGCAAGCGCACACGGCGGCTGTCGCCCGACTTTAGCATAGGCGCTACCAGATATTTGTCGCCCAGCATAAATTGGTCCTTGCATTCGGCGAAACCTTGTCCGGGAAAGGCGTACTCCAAGGAACGAACGATGGGTTCGCCCGTCTTTGCCGCGTGGCGGGCGCAGGCAATGATATAATTGCCCATTCGTTCATGCAGCAAAGCCATCCGCCGAAGGATGTCAAGGTTCGCCTTATCCAGAATGCGCCAGGGTGCCACGGAGAACTGCATCATGGGCATGAGGGCATGAACCTCCCCCGAACGGACGATAAGTTCCTGGTCGATTTTGTGCTCGTCAATATGCAGATAGGAAGAAATCTGCCCGCCGCCAATCATGTCGGGGCAAGTATATGCGTAACCCGACAGTCCGGCAGCAATCATGTCGGGAATGAGGGATTGCACGGCCCGCCAGTCGTTATTCTTATCACCCAGGCGCTGTACCAGCGGTTGCCCGCCCATTTTCCAACAGGCGCGATATTCGTTAAAGGGAAACTGCAAGCCTATTTTCGCCCAGGCTTCGCATTGGTCGACAGCGGTTGCCCCCGTCTTGTAGCTTGTCAGTCCGGGCATGGCATACAACCCGGGATCGCCGGCATCGAACTTGAAACCGTCAATGCCATAGGTTTGTTGCATGCCTTTCAAGCGGGCGACGAAATAGGCGGCGGCCTCCGGGTTACACAAGTCGTAGCAGGCGCTTTGCCCGTTCCACCAAGGGAGGATAGCGGGAAATCCATGCGCGTTTTTAATCAGATAACCTTTGGCGGCCAGTTCGCGGTATTCCGGGCTGTCGGGCGAAACGAAGGGACATACCCAAAGCATGATACGGAAACCCATGGCATGAAGGGTATCCACCATGGCTTTAGGCGAAGGGAAGCGGTCGGGTTTAAAGCTGAAATTACCATAGTACTTTTGCCAGTTGTCGTCAATCATCAGCACCCCACGCGGGAAGCCGTTGTCGGCAATACCCCGCGCATACTTCAGGATGTCGGCTTCATTCTGGTTATACATCAATTCTATCCACGTATTATATTGCGGCATGCTGAAGAAGAGCGTATCGGGTAGTGTCCCCGTAGGTGGAAAATGCTTTCGGCAAGCAGCCAGATAAGCATCGCGCAGGGTGCTTCCCGCCGTCTGCACGGCAATTTGTTCCTCATCCGAACGCAGGTCAATGCCATTTTCCGTCACAGTGAAGCGGAATGGCCGGTCGCTCCAAACATAACGTCCCTTATTGGAAAGCAGTAGCGGCACGAGTTGGTTATTGTGCCCGTCGCGTGAGAGGTCTACCTCTCTCATGGGCTTAATGTAAGGCATCCGGTTGCCGAAGGCCACTACCCCGCCCCACCAATATTCGCCGTTCAAGGGTTTGATGTTGGTTTGATGTTGGGCGTAAGCGCTCAAGCAAAGCAAGGCGCTCGCCAAGAAAAAAAACTTTCTGTTCATCACTTTATAAAACCTATTTGATAAACGAAGTTACAATTATTTCCCGAGCAGCATCTCTCCGAACGGCACACAACCCATAATTCATAAACCTCAATTTATATTTCATAACTTCTTCGTACGTTTGCAGCATGAAACGTACAGTATTGGATTTATCCTATCTGCAAACTATATCGCCATTTTTCCAGAGCAAATTGGGCGCTTATCTGGGACGTAAACTATTCAAGTGGTGTAGCATCGACAAAGTGAACGAGGCGCACAGTAAGCACGCGGAACTACGCGGTGCGGCCTTCACTTCCGCCTTGCTGAAAGACCCTCTCATTGAGGTGGGTTACGAAGTGCATCATGCCGAACGTCTCGACGGCTTGCCGGAGGGCGCCTTCATCACCGTCTCGAACCACCCCATCGGCTCGCTTGACGGCATCATCCTGATAGACCTCTTTGCCGCGCGACGGCCAGATTTTCGCGTAATGGTCAACGGCATCCTCAGCCTGATCAGTGCCATGGACGACAACTTCATCCATGTCACGCCCGACTCCAAGCGGCAAGGCCCTAACATGCAAAACGTCAACGGGGTGCGCGCCGCGCTGGGGCATTTGCAAAACGGGCATCCGCTGGGCCTTTTTCCGGCAGGCGCCATCTCCTTTTATTATAAGCGAACCGGAGAAGTGCGCGACCACGCCTGGACCAAAAGCATGGCCAGACTCATACGCAAGGCCGACGTACCGGTCTACCCCGTCTACTTTGATTTCCGCAACTCCTCTTTCTTTTATTGGCTGGGGCGCATCAGTTGGAAACTCCGCACTTTCTTTATTCCCAGGGAAGTGTTCAACAAGCACGGGCAAAAGGCCCAAGTCTATATCGGCGAGCCTATCCTGCCGGAAAAGCTGCACTCGTTTGACGACGACCGCCAGTTGTCCGATTTTCTCTACCGTTCCACTTACGCGGCCAAGGACAAAGCAAACAATTGAGTTGCCCGACCTTTAAACCCTGAACTTTATGCAAGACATTTTACAAGAAATCGTAGCCAACAAACGCCACGAAGTGGAAGCCAGAAAGGCTATTTGCCCCTTGGAAACTTTGAAAGCGCAAGTCGAAGATGTTATTATGCGGCCTACGCGTTCGATGCGCAAGGCGCTGTCCGATTCGCCCTCCGGCATTATCGCGGAGTTCAAGCGTCGCTCCCCCTCCAAGGGCTGGTTGCATCCCGAAGCCCTGATCTGCGAAATCCTTCCAGCCTACGAAACGGGAGGAGCGGCCGCCTGTTCGGTGCTGACCGATGCCGATTTCTTCGGCGGAAGCCCCGAAGATTTGCGCCAGGCCCGAGCCTGTTGTACCCTGCCCCTGCTGCGCAAAGACTTCATCATTGACACCTACCAGCTTTACGAGGCGCGCCTCTGGGGCGCCGACGCCGTACTGCTCATCGCCGCCGCCATTGACCGCGAAACTTGTGCCTCCCTGGCCAAGCAGGCGCATGGCCTCGGCTTGGAAGTACTGATGGAAGTGCACAGCAAAGAAGAACTTGGCCACCTAAGTCCAGAAGTTGACATGCTGGGCGTGAACAACCGCCATTTAGGTACCTTCCATACCGACGTGGAGGCTTCCTTCCGACTGGCCGGGAGCTTAGATACGGGGAGCCTGTCGCCCCTGCGCGTTTCCGAAAGCGGCATTTCCCGACCAGAAAGCGTCAGACAGCTCCGTCAAGCGGGCTTCCAGGGTTTCCTTATCGGCGAGACCTTCATGAAAACAGCCGACCCGGGAGAGACCTTAAGCCGATTCATCAAAGAACTGGCATGATAGTCAAGGTATGCGGTATGCGCGAGCCGGAAAACATCCGCGCGGTAGCCGCGCTCGGCGTCGACATGCTGGGATTCATCTTTTGCCCGGGTTCGCCTCGCACCGTCCCGGCAGGTTTCCGTATACCGGAAGGCCTGCCCCCTACCCTGCGCAAGGTTGGC
>JAISGW010000165.1 GCA_031262895.1 Tannerella sp.
CAACGAGAGAGCCAGGTTGATGCTCATGAAGGTCTTGCCCGAACCGGGCACCTGCGAGGTGAACATGACGCATTTCAGTTCGGGGGCGCCGGCCCGCATGAACTCCATGTTGGTGCGCAGGATGCGGAAGGATTCTGACAGCGGGTCGTGGCCGTTGGCACGTACGAAGAAGTGCTTCTGTTTGTTTTTCTTCTCCTTGCGGGTAGGGCGGCGAAGGGGTATCTCGCCCAAGAAGGGCACGGCTAAGGCATCCTCTAAATCCTTGCGGCCGCGCACCTTGGTGTCGCTCACATCGCGTAGCCAGAGGACGCCGGCCGGCAGAGCCAGCCCCAATAGGAAGGCGAAGGCAAGGATGATGCGCGGGCGGGGAGCCACGGGATTTGCGGGGCCTACGGCCGGGTCGACGATGCGGGCATTATTCTCGGTCATCGCCTGGGAGATGGCGTTCTCCTCACGCTTGTTGAGCAGGTAGAGGTAAAGAGATGCCTTGATTTTCTGCTGTCTTTCGATAGTGGCCATTTGCTTCTGCTGGTCAGGCATCTGGATGATGCGCCGCGTGTTTTGCTTATCGCGGGCCTGGGTGTTGCGTATGCGCAGGTTTAGGCCTACAATCAGGTTGTCTACGGTGCGGACGATGTTCTCACGCATAGCTTCCAGCGAGGTGTTCAAGTCCTGCACCACGGGGTTACGATCGGAGCTGACCGAAAGCAGACGGTTGCGCTTGAGCAGTTGGGTATTGTATTCGCCGATTTGCTGCTCCACGTCGGAGTTGTTGCCTTGTTGGCCGCCTATGCCGGTGTTGGCCGGGATGAGGGAGGCCCGATGGGCGGGTGAGGCAAGGTAGTCGCGCACGTACTGTGCCATCTGCCGCTGGTTGATGAGTTGCAGCTCTTCCTTATTATATTGGCTACCTTGTTCAAGATAGACGCCGGTCTGCGACTTGAGGTCGGTCAGTTGGTTCTCGCTCATGAAATTGGCCAAGTCAGAATCGACCCCGCCTAATTCCTGGTTGATGATGGCCAGCCGCTTTTGGATAAACTTGGCCGTGTTGACCATGATTTGGTTCTTGTCGGCGATAGCGGCCTCGTTATAGACGCTAATAAGCGTGTTGAGCACGTCTTCGGCACGCTGGGCGGAGGCGTCTTCGAGCGAGAGGTCCACGATGGTGGCCGTTTTCGAGGCTAAGGTGGACTTCAGGGCGGAATGGTAATGCTGCAGCACCAGTTCGAAGTTGGATTTCTCCACTTCAATTGGGTGGTGGAAGCTGTCTTTACCGTATGAAAGGGTAGGGTAGCAGATAACGTGCCCCAAGGGTGTCTGTACGGTGTCGCCCAGCAAGACCTTCAAGGGTCGTGCGTAAGGGGCGCCGGAGAAGCCCGAAAGCAGGACGTGCTTCTCGTCCCAAGGGGTGGCCACCAGCGCGAAAGATTGTTCGGGGCTGGCGTCGGGGAAGTCCAGTCTCACGGGGGAAGCGGTATAGAGTTCCACCTGTCTGAGGCCTTCGTGGCGCGAATAGCTCAGGTCAAGATGCAGGCGCTTGACGACCTGCCGCATCAGGGCTTCCGACTGGAAGACGATGACCTCGTTATCCACATTGCGTTTGATGTCGAAGAGGTTCAAATCCTCGAAGGCCGTTGATTCGGAAAGGGCTCCCCCGCCTTTGGAGTCGTCCTTAATCAGCACGGTGGCCGTGCGGCTGTACACTTTTGACGCCCCGGCTATATAGAAGGCTGCCACGCCGAGGCAAATGAAGAGGGAGAGCAGGAACCAAGGCCAATGCGCCTTTACGGTTTGCAAGATGTCTGTCAGGGATAGCTCAGTTTCTCCTCCGGTAGCCTCCGCTCTATCGGAATGGGGTTGTGCAATGAGATTTTCGCTTAATTTGTCCATGAGGCTATTTGGTCAGGGTGAAGATAAGGGTGAGTGCCGACACGAGGATGGAAACCGCTGAGAGCCATACGCCGGCCGAGTTGTTCTGGTTGATGGAGCTTTGCCCGGCTCGGGCACGGTTGGGTTCCACATAGACGATGTCGTTCTGCTCGAGATAATAGTCCGGCGACTGGAAGATGTCCGAGGAGCGGAGATCGTGGAAAAGTACTGTGCGCACGCCGTTCTTTTCGCGGATGACGGCCACTCGGTCGCGCCGCCCGTAGATAGTCAGGTCGCCCGCCATCGAAAGGGCTTCCAGGAGAGTGACCCGGTCGGAGGTGATGTTGAAGGTACCCGGCCGGTTTACTTCGCCGATGACGGAAATCTTGAAGTTGAGGAATTGCACGGTTACGATGGCATCTTTCAAGAGGCCACTTTGGATAAGGTGCTGCTGGATGTAATCAGTAAGTTGCATGCGGGTCATACCTGCTGCGTGTATCTTGCCCAATGAGGGGAAGTCAATGTCGCCGTCCTTGTCGACCAGATAGCCTACCACCCGCTGCGTGCCGTAGCCTGCGCCTGCCTCACTGCCTAACTGGTAGGTCACCATAGGCATGTTGAAGGGCAGGGCCAATTCGGGTTCCTTGCTGTTGACCAAGATAGCCAGCTCGTCGTCGGGGGCGATGGTCATCTCGTAGTTGCCTATTATTTTTTGCTTGGCTAATGGCTTGACGTCTTGCAGGTACACCACGTCGCGCCGCGTGGCGCAGCCGGAGACCAGCAATAGCAGCGTTCCCAACAGAGCTGTCAAGGTGTAAAATCTTTTGTAGTCCATGATTCGTTTATAGATTGCCTTTCATTTCTTCCGCAAAGGTACGAACTTAATTAGGATTTTGTAAGAGGTAAAGGTCTGTTATGGAGGAGTGGATTCCCAATATGAGCCATATTGTTGTTGTTTGTGGTGCAAAAGTTGAAATAAGTAGGCCGGAACCTGCCACGTGTTCTTGTTTTTTTATAATTTCGCGCTTGAAAAACAGATGTAAGAGAAACTGACCCCCTGCTTCTTGAAGAAGAAACGAGAGCCAGAAAAACATATATATACATATATAAAATTAAGAAGGTGTGTTTTTTAGAGAGATGACATGGCTGCATTATGCCTTATTCGGTTTGTCTTTTGCGGTGGCTTTTGGGATGTCTTGCCTGGTGGTGCCGCGTGTGATTCGTACAGCTTTTCAGAAGCGGCTTTTCGACTTGCCTTCGGCGCGCAAGGTGCATCATGGAACGGTGCCCCGCTTGGGAGGCTTTTCTTTCATCCCCATCATCTTGCTTTCGGTGGGTTTCTCGGCGGGTTTGGGCTTACGCTTGGGGCCGTCCGGCTTCTTGGGGCCGCGGGGGGTGATACCCGATTTCACCCTGATGGTTTGCGGGGCGATACTGCTCTATCTGGTAGGCCTCTCCGACGACCTCTCCGGGGTGCGCTACCGCACGAAGTTCCTCTTTCAATTGGCGGCCGCTTGCTGTTTTCCTGTGGGCGGCTTGTGGATTGGCAACCTGCACGGCCTCTTCGGCCTTTATGACCTCTCCGCACCGGCAGGCATGGTGCTGACCATCTTCGGCACCGTGGGCGTAATCAACGCCCTGAACCTTATCGACGGTATTGACGGCCTCTGCTCGGGTCTTTGCATCCTGGCCTTTGGTGTGATGGGCGCGGCTTTCCTGTTCGACGGTGACTGGATGTTCGCCATGCTGGCCTTTACCTCTGCCGGGGTGCTGTTGCCTTTCCTTTATTATAATGTGTTCTCGCGCAAGAAAATTTTCATGGGCGATGCCGGTTCGCTCACGTTGGGTTATCTCCTCTCATTCCTGGCCCTGCGGTTGGCTTCCGACGCGCCCTCCTTCCTCCCCGCCGGAGGAGGCGGGCTGGTGCTGGCGGCTGCCTGCCTGATGTTGCCCGTCTGTGATGTCGTGCGGGTGATGTTTTTTCGCCTCCGTCGGGGCGCTTCGCCCTTCGAGCCGGACAAAAGTCATATTCATCATTTGCTACTCCGCCTCGGCTTGGGTGGCAGGGCCGCTCTCGCCTGCCTTTTGTTGGCATCGGCCTGCTTTGTATGGCTGGCCCTTTCCTGCCTCTGGTACACTCATTGGAGCCTGACCGTCATCTTTTTCTGCCTTTTGGCTTCTTGGGCGGCCCTGCAGTCGCTGGTCAGTTTCCTTCTCTGGCGCAAGGAACGCAAGCATGTTCCCGCCCCCGTCGGCAATTGACTGTAACGCTCTCATAGTCTTATATTTTGATGTTCTGCGCGGGATTGCCGCTAAAAAACGAAAACAGGCGCCCTGCAAATAGCAGGACGCCTGTTTTCGTTCAGGCTTCAGGGTCCGGTTCCGATCCCTGGTCCTTCTCCCCAGACCCTTGTCGCCCACTCTCCTTGGGAGAGGAGGACGGGGGGTGAGGCTTTTCCAACCAGCCCAGCAGGAAACGCAGCAGGGCGAGGAGGAACTTGAGCACTTTTTTTACGGAGGTTTTCATGACTTTACAGTTTAGAGTTGAAAGTTGAAAATTGAAAGTTGCGCGTGGCGCCTGTGGCTTCGCCCTAACTTTCAATTTTCAACTTTCAATT
>JAISGW010000193.1 GCA_031262895.1 Tannerella sp.
TGGTCGCTCACCGAACAGGACCCTTATAACAATGTAGGCCGCACCTGCATAGAAGCCATGGCCGCCGCACTGGGACACACCCAGTCGATGCACACCAACGCCCTCGACGAGGCCATCGCCCTGCCGACGGACTTCTCCGCCCGCATCGCCCGCAACACGCAAATCTACATCCAGGAAGAGACGCAGATTTGCCGCGGCGTAGACCCCTGGGCCGGCTCCTACTACGTGGAGACATTGACCAACGAATTGGTGCATAAAGGCTGGGCTTTGATTCAGGAAATCGAAAGCATGGGCGGCATGGCCAAGGCCATAGAGACCGGCCTGCCGAAGATGCGCATCGAAGAGGCTGCCGCCCGCACCCAGGCCCGCATCGACTCGGGCAAGCAGGTCATCGTGGGCGTCAACAAATACCGCCTCGAGAAGGAAGCGCCCATCGACATCCTCGAAATCGACAACACCGCCGTACGCGAGGAGCAGGTGGCACGCCTGAAAGACCTCCGCGCCAAACGCGATGAGAAGGCCGTGCAGAAAGCCCTTGCCGACATCACCGAATGCGTGCGCAGCAAGAAGGGCAACCTGCTGGACCTGGCCGTCAAGGCCGCTGCATTGCGCGCCTCCTTAGGCGAAATCAGCGACGCCTGCGAAGTAGTCGTAGGACGTTATAAAGCTATCATTAAGACCATATCAGGCGTGTACTCATCAGAAACAGGAAAAGACACGGACTTCCAGAAGGCCTGTGAATTGGCCGAGAAGTTCGCCAAGAAAGAAGGGCGCCAGCCCCGTATCATGATTGCCAAGATGGGCCAGGACGGCCACGACCGCGGCGCCAAGGTGGTAGCCACCGGCTATGCCGACTGCGGCTTCGACGTCGACATGGGTCCGCTCTTCCAGACTCCGGCCGAAGCTGCCCGCCAGGCCGTAGAGAACGACGTCCACGTGCTGGGCGTTTCCTCACTGGCCGCAGGCCACAAGACGCTTATCCCGCAGGTCATCGCCGAACTCAAAAAGCTCGGACGGCCCGACATCATCGTCATCGCCGGCGGCGTCATCCCGGTACAGGACTACGACTTCCTTTACAAGGCAGGCGTAGCCGCGATATTCGGGCCGGGCACCTCGGTGGCCAAAGCCGCCGTGCAAATCCTCGAAATCCTTTTGGGTTAATTCCTCCCTTTTTAATGAGAAAGGGCGGCTTGCTTCATGCAGGCCGCCCTTCCTTTTTTCCGTCCGTGGCGCTTACTTGTATTCCATAATGCAACGTAGGCGGCCGGAAGCCTCGATAAGAGCCATGCGCCGGTGACCCTGCTCGCTGACGAAATTGTACAGGTAGGTACTCTCGCCTTTGAAATAGAAGCGCTGGCAACTATCCACATGGCAGTCCTTGCCGTTGCGGGCCATATAGTCTTTGAAAGCCTTGCGAACCGGCTGGGGCGCCTCTTCTTCGGGTATGTTGTGGCTGACGCCCAACAGCCTGTCTTGCGCGTCCAAGAGCACCAGATGGTAACCGCCGTCTTGCAACAAGGCAATATTCAGACCCCAGTAGCCTTCCCAGATGTCGATGATTTGCGCGTCGTGGAAAATGCCGTTCGTGAGGATGCTTACATGTTCGGGGATGCGGATAGGATATTCCTCCTCGTCGCCGGAACGGTCGACCACCTTGACCAAATCCCCCTGTTCGGAATAATAGACGTCCAAATGCGTGCCGTTCTTCCAGGTGCAGAGGGCATAAAGGCTGCCCATGCCCGAACGCTCCAGCAGATGCGAGCAGGTCAGCTTCCAATCCGTATAAGCGGACACGGCAAAGGCTTTGCGGATGGTGTCGTTCAGCGTGTCGAAGTCTAAGTCGTGCAGGGTGAAGCGCCAGTCGCCTCCTTCCGTGAACCAGGCCCGCAGGCGCTGTTCGTTCCAGTTAAAATCGGCCACATAGTAGTTTTCCTTGTCATTCAGGTCGGGTGTCCGTTTACGGCTCCAGTCCACCGATTCCACCCCGGGGAATCGGGCCTCGAAAGAGGCGCTCACGGCTTCCGACGACACGGTATGTCCCATAGGAGGTACGCCGCCTTCCTCCCCTGTACAGCCGGGAAAGGAAAAGACGAAGGTGAGCAAAGCCACAATTAAAAATCTTTCTTTTTGCATTGGTCTCAGCGTTTAAATTCAGTTTAATAAAGGGAACTCAGTGCACAAAGATAGGTAGTTTCGCTACCTTATGTCGGCACTTCAAAAAAAAATGCCCATTTTTGCCGAAAATAAAATCAATTATGGGCGTTTTGAAAACGGGAACACAAAAAACAGGCTTCGGCACGGCGCCGGTCTTCTTCACAGCCATATCCACCATCTTGGGAGCCATCCTTTTTTTGCGCTTCGGCTATGCCGTAGGCACGGTGGGCTTCTGGGGCGTCTTGCTCATCATCCTGATGGGCCATTTAGTCACCATACCGACAGCCCTGGCCATTTCTGAAATCGCCACCAACACGCGGGTAGAAGGCGGAGGGGAGTATTTCATCATCTCCCGTTCCTTCGGTTTGAAAATCGGCTCCACCATCGGTGCCACGCTTTACCTTTCGCAGGCCGTCAGCGTGGCCTTCTACACGGTGGCCTTTGCCGAGGCCTTCGCCCCGCTGTTCGACCTTTGGACGGCCCATTTCGGTTTTTCCCTGCCCCGGCAGGTGATTTCGGTGCCGACCCTGCTGCTATTGGGCTTGCTCATCCTGCGCAAAGGCAGCGGCTCGGGCATGAAGATACTTTACATCGTGGCGGGCCTGCTGTTCCTCTCCCTCTTCCTGTTTTTCATCGGCAAGCCGATAGGCGCAGGCGAGGGCACGCAGGCGGCCGCAGGCAATTTCGGCTTGTACAACAGCCACCAGCTCTTCATCTGGTTCGCCATCTGCTTCCCGGCCTTCACCGGCATGACGGCGGGCGTGGGCCTTTCCGGCGACCTGAGGAACCCCGGCCGTTCCATCCCGCTGGGCACCATGCTGGCCACCGTAGGCGGTTTCTTCATCTACCTGTTCGTCATCTGGAAACTTTCGGTATCGGCCACGCAGGCCGAACTTTTGGGCAACCAGCTCATCATGTCGAAAATTGCCGTCTTCGGCAGCCTCATCATCCCTTTAGGCCTGGCGGCATCCACGCTCTCCTCCGCCTTAGGCTCCGCGCTGGTGGCCCCGCGCACCCTGCAGGCGCTGGCCGTCGACCACAGCTTCCCCTCGGCGCGCATCAACCGCCTGCTCGCCTCCGGCAAGGGCACCAAGAACGAGCCTTTCAACGCCACGCTGCTCACCTTCGCCATCGCCCTGCTCTTTGTCCTGATGGGCAGCATCGACATGGTGGCGCAGGTCATCTCCATGTTCTTCCTCATCACCTACGGCACCCTCTGCCTGATTTCCTTCATCAATCATTTCGGCGCGGCGCCTTCCTACCGTCCGCGTTTCCGCTCCCGCTGGTATTTCTCGTTAGGCGGCTTCCTGATGTCGGTCTGGTGCATGTTCATGATCAGCCCCGTCTATACGCTGGTGGCCTATGCCGTGCTGGTTGTCCTCTACCTCTTCGTCGAACATTACAATAAGGAGGAGCGGGGCTTGGTCGACATCTTCGAGGGTGCCCTCTTCCAGTTGAACCGCCGCCTGCGGGTCTTCATGCAGAAGCACGAGTCCTTCGTGGCCGAAGAGGAATGGCGGCCTTCCGTCATCTGCGTATCGCCTAATTCCTTCGAGCGCGACAAGGTGCTGGAACTCCTCAAATGGATTAGCCAGGAGCATGGCTTCGGCACCTATTTCCATTTCATAAAAGGTTATTACGGGCGGCAAACGCAGGCCGACGCCCAACTCAGCCTGCGCCAGCTCATAGACATGCAACGCGGCTACGGCAGTTCGCTTTATATAGATACCATGATTTCACCTTCCTATACCTCCGCCCTGGCACAGGTACTCCAGGCGCCGTCCATCTCCGGCATGGAGAACAATATGGTTGTCTTCGAATACGACAAGGAGCAGCCGGAAGAGCTACCGCGCATTTTCGAGAACTTCGGCCTGGCCAAGGCCGGGAACTTCGACATCTGCATTTTCGCCGGTTCCACTTACCCGCTGCGCACCCGGCTGGGCCTGCATATCTGGATACGCGATACCGACGAAATCAATACCAACTTGATGATACTCCTCGGCTATATCATCCTTGCCCATCCCGACTGGAGCCGCAGCCGCATGAAGCTGTTCATCGCCAGCGCCTCGGCCGGCGAAGCCGTCAAGGCCGACATCCGCGGACGCATAGAAACGGGGCGCCTGCCCATCACCATGACCAATGTGGAAATCGTCACCCTTACGGAAGATTATACTTTCGCCCAGGCCGTAGCGCAGCGCTCCAAGCGGGCCGGCCTCACCCTGATAGGGTTCAGGGAAGAATCCGTAGGCCACGGAGCGGAGGAATTTTTCAATTCCTTCCA
>JAISGW010000199.1 GCA_031262895.1 Tannerella sp.
CTTTGATGCGTTCCTCGAATTGGCCGCGGTATTTTGTCCCGGCCACGATGGAACCCATGTCGAGGCTGATAACGCGCTTGTCGAAAAGGATGCGCGAAACCTTACGCTGTATGATGCGCAGGGCCAAACCTTCGACGATGGCCGATTTGCCAACGCCCGGTTCGCCAATCAGCACAGGGTTGTTTTTCTTTCGCCGGCTGAGTATCTGGGCGAGCCGTTCGATTTCTTTCTCACGTCCCACGATAGGGTCAAGCTTGTTTTCGGCGGCGGCCCGAGTCATGTCGGTGCCGAAGTTGTCGAGCACGGGCGTGTCGTTGTTCGACTTGGGCTGGGTGTTGCCCGGTTTGGCCGGGCGGCTGGGTTCCTTGCGCTGGTTGAAGCCCTCGTCCTCGTCGTCCTCATCGTCGTCGGTGAAGCCGTCACTCACTTCCAACACGCCTTCTTCCTCTTCCATCGGACTGACGTTGGTCTTTTCCGCCAAGTCGTTATAGACGTCGCGGTAAGTGACGCCGGCCTGGTCGAGCACCTTGGCCGCCTGGTTGTATTCGTCCTTGAGAATGGCCAGCAAGAGATGCTCCGTGTCGGTCGTCTTGCTCTTGAACAAGCGCGATTCGAGGATGCTCATCCGCAGGATGCGTTCGCCGCCCTTACCGATGGCAATGTCGTTGATGTGGGTGCGCTTTTGTTCGTAGGTGTTTCGTATGCCTTCCTCTATTTGCCGTTTGAGTTCGGCGGGGTCGGCGTGTAGTTCGTACAATATCTGTACGGCGCGTCCTCCGCCGTCTCGCAAGACGCCCAGCATCAGGTGTTCGGGGCCTACTTCGCCGTTCTGCAGCCTTTCGGCTTCTTCCCGGCTATATTCTAAGACATCTTTCATACGTTTGCTATAGTTGCTTTTCATTCCAATTGTCCAAAGAATAATTATCGTAAAATCTTCTGCTTTCGGCAGGCAAAATTAATCTGTTTTTCTTTGCCTCTTTCAAATATCGTGCCATTCCCTGGCCTGCCAGCTTGTCAGGGACGGATATCTATACCCCATAGCAATTTGTCGCGCAGGGTCTTGTAGAAAGTATGCCCTTGCCGCTTGATGAGCCGTGTTGTATAGTCGGCGCGCCGGATGGAGAAGGGCGTGTCGGTGCGGAAAACGAGCGCGCGCCCGTCGAGGGCTACCAGAAAATATGCGCTGCGGCTTTCTACCCGAAGGCTGATTTTGGAATTGTCGGGGATGACCAGGGGGCGCACGGTCAATGAATGCGGCGCCACGGGGCTGAGCAGCAAGGACTCGCTTTGGGGCACGAGGATGGGGCCACCTACGCTCATGGAATAGGCCGTAGAACCGGTCGGCGTGGCCACTATCAGACCGTCAGCCCGGTAAGTGGCCAGCAATTCCCCGTCAATGGAGACGTGGATGGTGAGCATGGAAGAGGTGTCGCGTTTGAGCACGGCCACTTCATTGAGGGCATAGTTGTAAGTACCGACAGTTTCTTCTTTTTCTCCGCCTTCCGCTTCGAGTTGCAGCAGCGAACGTTCTTCGATACGGTATTCTCCGCGGCAAAGTTCTTCAAACATGCCGTCTAATTCGTCGGCGTTCAGGTCGGCCAGGAAGCCGAGCCGTCCCGTGTTCAGTCCGAGTATGGGGATGTTTTGCCTGCCGACACGGGCGGCCGTCCGCAGGAAGGTGCCGTCACCTCCAAGGCTGAGTGCCACCTCAATGTCAAAGTCCCCTTTTCCGAGCAGCCCTTTGACGGGGAAGCCGAGACCTGCCGAGGTGTCCAGGAAACGCTGGAAATCCGCTTCCACGTAGATGCCGACATCCAATTCGACCAGTTTCTCAAAGACATGTGCTATCAGCCCCTGTTTCTCTTCCGGATAGGGGCTTCCAAAAATTCCTATGTTCATTGTTTTTTTGTCAAGTCCTCACATACGCATGTAGTACACCAACTCGTTGAGGCGTTGCCGGAGCGTGTCGTCTAATTCCCCCTCTCGCTGGAAGTAATAAAGGACATGGTAATTGAAGCGTTCGAAGCTTCTGACGGCGGGCAAGGCGTCGTCAAGGTCTATTTTTAAAAGGAGTTTCAGTTTCCCGCTGGCGTCAGTCTTGGAAAGGAGGCTGAGCAGGTGGGCGTTGTTGGCTTCAAGGATGCGGGCGATGTCGGAAAGGGCGTAGTCGCGGGTCTGCATTTCAAGCACGAGCACGCTGCCTCCACCTTCTGCATGTGCCCAAGCGGCCAGTTCGTCGAACATCCCTTCACGGGTGATGACACCTGTAAATTTCCCTTTGGCAGTGACTACCGGCAAGAGGCTCAGCCCGTAATGTGCCATTTTCGCTACGATTTCATGCAGATGCCCCGAAGGACGTACGGAGGGCGCGAAACGCCCTTCTTCCCCCAGCGGGGCTGTAATATCCATGGCCCGTACTTCGTCTTCTCCGACTAATCGGCGATAATTGTCCCCTTCCAAGAGCGGCAATTGCCTTACTTTCCATTTGTCCATCAGGCGAAGCGCCTGACCGGCCTTGTCGGTAGCCGACAAAGCGGGGTAATCCTTTCTGATATAATCTTTGCCCAGCATTTCTTTCGTAAATCCTCAAATACTCCCTACATTTGCCGCGCAAATGTAAGCAAGAAAACAGTACTAACAAAATAAGCAAAAAAGCAATGAGTATTTTACTTTCCCTTCCGCAGGCGGCAGGTGCCATGCCTAACCTGACCGACACTTTGGCGCAAACACCGCAAGCCGCCGAATTAAGTGTAATTGATTTGTCGGTAAAGGGCGGTTGGATTATGCTGGTCCTTTTGGCCTTGTCGCTGATTGCCTGTTACCTCTTCGTACAACGCCTTTTGGTTATCCGCCGTGCCGGCAAGCAGGACGAATCTTTCATGAATCGTATCAAAGACTACATACACGAGGGCAAGGTCGACTCGGCCATGAACCTCTGCCGCAGCGTGCCTACGCCTGCTGCCCGCATGATTGAAAAAGGCATCTCGCGGCTGGGCCGCCCGATGAACGATGTGATGGTGGCCATAGAGAACGTGGGTAACATTGAGGTGGCCAAGTTGGAAAAAGGCTTCCCCATCATTGCTACCATTGCCGCCGGGGCGCCGATGATAGGTTTTCTGGGTACCGTTACCGGCATGGTGAAGGCTTTCTTCGATATGGCTAACGCCGGGGCTAATGTGGACATCACGCTCCTTTCGAGCGGCATTTACGAAGCGCTGGTCACTACCGTGGGCGGCTTGGTGGTCGGCATCATTGTGCTCTTCGCCTACAACTATTTGGTTTCGCAAGTCGACAACGTGGTCAACAAGATGGAGTCCAACACCATGGAATTCATGGACCTCTTGAACGAACCGGCCAATTAAGCGGAAGGACATGGGACTGAAAAGACGCAACCGGATCAACGCATCCTTCAGCATGGCTTCGATGACCGACGTCATCTTCCTGCTCCTCATCTTTTTCATGATCAGCTCGACCGTTGTCGTGCCCAACGCCATCAAGGTGAATCTGCCGCAATCGCAAAAACAGACTTCGGCCAAACCGCTCACGCGGGTGACTATAGACAAGAACCTCAATTACTACGTGGCCGCCGGGAAGGCTCGTGAACGCCGCGTTTCGTTCGACCAAATCGCCCCTTTCCTGCGCGCCCAGTATGACCAGGAACCCGACATGTACGTCGCCCTTTATGCCGACCAGGAAGTGCCCTACCGGGAAATCGTGAAAATATTGAACATCGCCAATGAGAACCATTTCAAGATGGTGCTCATCACGAGGCCGTTGAAATAAGGAATGAAGAAGGACAATTTACTTAGCCTCCTTGTCGCGGTAGTCTTGCACCTGCTGCTCCTCTTCGTGCTCGGCCTGCTGGTGATG
>JAISGW010000053.1 GCA_031262895.1 Tannerella sp.
AAGGCTTTGTTCTCTATTTTCAGCAGCTCGTCGGAGCCGTTCATGATTTCGTCCATAGCCTCTTCGGGCAATTCGTTGATGGGTGTCTTCAGGGTTTTGCCGTATTTCTTGCAAAGGGCTTCGATTTGCCAGAATATCATGATGCCCCGATAGGAGCCCAAAGGCACGATGCCGCCTCCGTAGATGCTTTTCGTGGGGTCGGGGATGATTTTCACCCTGTCCAGCACGTTGATCATGCCCAAGCCCTTGCAGCGCGGACAAGCACCTTGGGGCGAATTGAAGGAAAAGTTATGGGGCGCCGGTTCCCGGTATGACATGCCCGTAGCCGGGTCCATCAGATGGCTGCTGTAATGGCGTAACTCATCCGTATCGGCATCGAGGAGCATGAGCAGGCCGTCTCCCTGGCGCATAGCCATGCGCACGCTCTCTTTCAGGCGCCGCTCGTCGGAAGCACTGACCACCAGCTTGTCGATGACCACTTCCACATTGTGCATCTTGTAACGGTCAAGGCGCATACCGGGCAGGATTTCCTGCAACTTGCCGTCCACCCTGACGTTCAGGTAACCTTTCCGGCGAAGCTGCTCAAAGACTTCCCTGTAATGACCCTTACGGTTGCGCACCACGGGGGCCAGGATATAGGTCTTGCGCCCCTGGTATTGCTCGAGGATAAGCTGCAGTATCTGCTCTTCGGTATATTTCACCATCTTTTCGCCGCTGAGGTAAGAATAAGCCTCGCCGGCACGGGCGTAAAGCAGGCGCAGGAAATCGAACACTTCCGTGGTCGTGCCCACGGTAGAACGCGGGTTGCGGTTGGTCGTTTTCTGTTCGATGGAAATAACCGGACTGAGGCCGTTTATTTTGTCCACGTCGGGACGTTCCATGTTGCCGAGGAAATTGCGGGCATAAGCCGAAAAAGTTTCTATATATCTGCGCTGGCCTTCGGCGAAAAGCGTGTCAAAGGCCAGCGATGACTTGCCGCTGCCGCTCATGCCGGTGATTACGGTCAGACTGTTGCGCGGAATTTCCACGTCGATGTTCTTCAGGTTGTGTACTCGGGCACCCCATACTGAAATGAGGCCTTCTTCCCTGCGCTCCTCGTTTTTCATTTCTTCTGCCATCACAACATTGTCTTAAGGAATGCAAAGGTACATATTATAATGCGACGAAAGTAAGGCCTTGCCCTTTTCAGCCTGTCCTGCGGGCGGGTGGCCTGAGAAGAAGCTTTGACGGAAATGGAAAATATTTAGGGGACAAAAAAATTTTTCAAGCTATTTTGATAGTATTTAAAAATAAACACTACTTTTATGGCCGGAATTGTACGGCACGGCTTCATAACCCCCTCTACAAATACCATAAGTGAGAACATTAAAGCAACAAATTCAAATATTCATAACAATTAAATCTAAGGACGCATGATTGGAAGTATGACAAATCAAGTGTTGATAGGAACTGTGGCGTTGTTAATGTGTGCAGCGCCGGTAACGGTTGCCTATGCCAAAGTCCCCGAAGTGAACGTCTCCCTGCCGCAGCAACAGGGACGCACGGTAACCATTACGGTAAGGGATCCCTCCGGCCCGCTAATCGGCGTGAACGTCATTGTTAAAGGCACGACCAATGGCAATATTACAGATACCAAAGGCAAAGTCACCTTGGAGAACGTCCCGGCAACGGGCATCCTGCAAATATCCTATGTAGGATATAAGACACAAAACGTGGCCGTACGCAACCGTAGCAATATCATGGTGAACCTTTCTGAGGATAGCGAAAAGCTCTCCGAGGTGGTCGTAGTCGGCTACGGCACGCAGCAAAAGAAAGACATCACCGGTTCGGTGGCTGTCGTAAATACCCAGGAATTGCAGGAAGCGCCCGTGGCCACTTTCGCGGAAGCCTTGCAAGGCAAAGCTTCCGGCGTGTACATCATGTCCTCAGGTGCCCCCGGCGCTTCGACGACCATCCGTATCCGCGGCGTCAGCTCCGTCAATGGTGCCGACCCGCTCATCGTCGTTGACGGCGTTTCGGACGTAGACATTGATTCGGTAGACCCGAACGATATCGCTTCCATTCAAGTGTTGAAGGATGCCTCGGCTACGGCTATTTACGGCGCCAAGGGCGCCAACGGCGTCATCATCATCACCACCAAGCAGGGCGACAAGGACGGCAAGGTGCGCATCAGCTACAACGGTTATGTCGGCTGGGCAACCATGGCCAACAACGGCTACAATTTGATGAACGCTACCGAGTACATGAACTTTGTTGCCCAAGGCATGATTAACACCCGTGACGTGCTGCACTTGAAACCTGCGCCCAATGCGCAGTTCGGTGCGTTGAACGCACAGGACAAGCTCACCATGCCCTACGCCATCATACCGGCCGGTTATTCGGAACAAGACATCATCAACCGCTGGGGCAGCGTAGCCAATTGGGTAGCTTCCTACAAACCCGACGGCGCCCACTCCTGGGCACGTTCAGCCACAGCCCAGATGTTGGCCGACGGCTATTCCCAAGCAGAAGCTGACAAAGGCACCGACTGGTACGACCTGATTACCCGCACCGGCTTCAACCAGAACCACCAGCTTTCCATTCTCGGCGGCACCAAGAAGGGACAATATTCGCTCTCTTTAGGATACACCTCCCGCGAGGGTACGGTCAAAGCTTCCTATTTCGACCGCTATTCTTTGCGTTTGAATGCCACATACAATCCGACCAAATACCTGAGTCTGGGTACGAACACCAACTTGGCTGCCATGGAATTCGGCGGCGAACGCGGCTCGCAGGGCGACGACAACCTCTTCGCCAAGACTTATAACATCCAGGCTTGGGTACCTGTATATAATGTAGGCGGTGATTTCGCCGGCCCGAACGCTTCGGGTGGCGGACGCGACCAGTCGGGTGTGGCAGCTATTGACGACCAGGAACGTGACTGGAACAAGGTCTTCCGCGGACAATCGGCCCTCTTTGCAGAAATCAAGAATCTGCCCTTCGTGCCCGGCCTGACCTTACGCACGCAGTTCAACACCCGCTTGAGCGGTACTTGGTACAGCCAGTTTACTCCTATCAATATCATGTACAATCCGGAAGGCGCTTCTACCAATTACCATGAAGAGCAAGCGCGCTGGTACTTAGACTGGCAATGGACCAATACGGCCACTTACGCCCACAAGTTCGGCGAAGACCACGACCTGACCGTCGTCATCGGTACCGATGCTTTCAAGAATGGCCTCGGCCAATATCTGGAAGCCTGGCGCAGGGAATATACCTTTGAGAACCAACCGCTCACCCAAACCATAGGCAATGGTTCGGCCAGCAACCTTGGCAACGACGGCTATTTCAACGGAAAGACGACCATGTTCGGATACTTCGGCCGTGCTGACTATAATTTCAAGGACAAATACCTGGCTACCTTCGCCATCCGCCGCGATGCCTCCTCGAAATTCTCGCCCAAGAACCGTTGGGCCACCTTCCCCTCCATGTCGGTAGGTTGGCGTATCTCTGGCGAAAACTTCATGGGTTTCAGCAAAAACTGGTTAGACGATTTGAAATTGCGCGTGGGTTACGGTACCTCCGGTAACTCAAACATCGGTTCCTACAATTGGGCCACCCAATATGCCACAGGCAGTCAATACAATTACTCCATGATTGGTTCCGACAACGGCACGAACGTGGGATACGGCCCCAGCAACATCGGCGATATGAACGCCAAGTGGGAAACCGTACGTAGCCTGAACATTGGCTTCGACGCCACGGCACTCAACCAGCGCTTGACCGGCAGCTTCGAATGGTACTGGCGCAAGACGACCGACATGCTCGTACCGGCCAACTGGTCCAG
>JAISGW010000098.1 GCA_031262895.1 Tannerella sp.
GTGGCCACGGGCGACATACGCACCCGCATACGCGACATCCTCGGCGCTTTCATGTACGGCGGGGAAGCCTCCGAGAAGAAGGTCGGCGTCCTGTCCGGCGGCGAACGCACCCGCCTGGCCATGATACGGCTACTGCTGCGTCCGGTCAACCTGCTCATCCTCGACGAGCCGACCAACCACCTCGACCTGCGTTCCAAGGACGTGCTCAAGGAGGCCCTCCTCGCCTTCGACGGCACCCTGATTGTCGTTTCGCACGACAGGGATTTCCTCGACGGCTTGGTCGACAAGGTCTACGAGTTCGGCGGAGGGAAGGTGCGCGAGCACTTGGGCGGCATTTACGCCTTCCTCGAACACAAGCAAATGGACAACCTCGACGAACTGGAACGCAAGGACAAGACGGCTGCGGCCGCCCGCCGGCAGGAGACACCCCCTTCCATCAAACAGGACTACGAAAGTCGCAAGGCCGGAGCCAAGGCGCTGCGACGTGCCGAAAAAGCCGTGGCCGAGGCTGAAGCGGAAATCAACCGCTTGGAAGGCGAAATCAAAAAGACGGAAGAACGTCTCTCCACGGCCGAAGGCGCCGCCGACGCGAACCTGTACGCCACACACGCACAACTGCAGGAGCAACTTTCGGCCGCCATGGATAATTGGACCTCGCTCTCTGAAAAATTGGAACAGCTTCGCGCTTAACTTTAGGAGGGGGTAAATATATTTTCCCTACTTTTGGCAGTGATTTCCTGATTCAATGAAAGAGAAAAACATTAATCTCCTCTGGTTGCTCGGCCTTTTGATAATCGTACCGCTCCGCACGCAAGCCGCCCTCTATTTCCATGCCTACACGGTGGACAAGGACAGCCGGACAGGCTTGTCGCTTACACCCGACGGGCCGCTCTCCCTACACGGTGGATTCACGCTCTCTTTCGACCTTGAGATACGCCCCGAAAGGGAACTCTTCGGTTATGTGTTTCGGATTGTAGGCAATGAAACAAGCAGCTTGGACCTGCTGTCCGACCTTTTGAACGACCGGATGTTGCTGGTGGCAAGAGACAGCGTTGCCCTGCGTTTCACCTCTTCGGAGATAGCCAAGGAGCGTCCGGTCAACCGCTGGATGCACGTGGAGGTGACGCTTGCGGGCGACAAGCTGTCATGCTCTTTCAACGGCGTGCAGAAATCAACCGTATGCCCGGGCTTTTCCCGTTTGAATGCTTTCCGCTTCTTTTTCGGCTGGAACAATTACAAGGCCTTCACGACTACGGACGTGCCGCCCATACTGCTGAAAAACCTGCGCATTTACAATGCCGGGCACCGCCTGTTGCGCTTTTGGAAGATGGGCCGCCACAGCGAGGCTTGCGTCTACGACGAATGCCGGCAGGCGCGGGCCGAGGTGCGGAACGGCAATTGGCAAATCGACCGCCATGTCTATTGGCAGAAGCTGGCCGGCTTTTCCCTGGCGGGGCATTTCCCCAAAATCGCCTTCGACGCCAAAGGCAAGCGCCTCTTCGCCGCCAGCCAAAAGGCGGTTTATGAATATATGCTCGACTCCGCCAGCCTACGGAAGATTGCAGTCAAGGGAGGCGTACCCTATAATGAGGATTTCGACTACATGTTTTACGAAGAGGATTCCGACGCCCTGTTGACTTACGATTTCAACAAGTCCCGTCCGGCCCGCTTCAATTTCCGTACCCGCGAATGGGACAATACGGATACGACCTTCACGCTCTCCTATTACGGACACCATGCCGGATATTTCGACCAAAGGCGGCATCTCATTTATACCTTGGGCGGCTACGGCTGGCACCAATACTCTTCGCAGTTGCAGATGCTTCCCGAAAACGGCGGCGGCTGGCGGCGCAAGGATTTGTCCTCGGTCATACCGCCGCGCTATCTGGCGGCCATGGGCGTATGGCGCGATTCCCTGCTGCTGTACTTCGGCGGCTACGGCAGCAGCTCGGGCAAGCAATACGAAGGCACGCATAACTTCTACGACTTGTACATAGTGGACCCGCAGCGGCAGCAGGCCGTCAAATGCTGGCAGTTGCAAACGCCCGAACGGGGCTTTACCAACAGCAACTCCTTGATAGCCGACAAATCGAGAAATGTCTTTTATGCCCTGGCTTACCCGAACAACCAATACGAGACTTACATACGCCTGCACGCCTACAAAATCGACGCGCCCTCCTACCGCGATATGGGCGACAGCATCCCCTTCCTGTTCAATGACAACGGCTCGGGATGCACCTTATTCATTCCGGCCGACAGTTCCGAGCTGCTGGCCGTGGTTAACTACCAGACGGGTCTCAAGAGCCATATCGACCTGTACGCCCTGGCTTATCCGCCGCTTTCGCGGGCCGATACCCTGCAAACGGCGCCTTCGCATCATAACAGGCGGCTGTTCTTGTTGGGCGGTGCTTGTACCTTGTGCTGCCTGGCTTTGGCGGGCGTCTTCTTCATTTTCTTTTCCAGAAGGAAGAGAAACGGGACGCCGGCAACGGCGGAGGCGACGGCTGCCCCGATACCTACGCTGCCTCCCACGAAACCGGATGCGCCCCTCCGCATGCCTTTCATCCATCTCTTCGGAGGCTTCCGGGTCATCGACAGGCAGGGCGCCGATATCACCGACAAGTTCACGCCGACCACGCGCCAGGTGTTCCTCCTCTTGTTGCTCCGCACTTTGGACGGTGGCAAGGGCATCACCTCCCGCGAATTGCAAAAGACCCTTTGGCCCGACAAGGACAACGAAAGCGCCCGCAACAGCCGCAATGTTTATTACAACAAATTGCGCGGCCTCTTGGGCGGCTTGGGAGAGATGAAAATCTGCAATACGAACAATGTATGGACGCTGGATTACGACCGCGAGGCCATCGCTTGCGATTATGCCACGATACAAGCTTGCATGGCCGACTTGGGGAAAGCCGGGCAAGAACCGCGTCGCGAAGTCTTGACCCTGCTCTTGCGTACGGCCAAACGGGGTCTGCTCCTTCCTTACTGCGAATACGAGTGGTTGGACACTTACAAGACCGACTATGTCTCGCGCTTGCT
>JAISGW010000104.1 GCA_031262895.1 Tannerella sp.
ATGGCCACATACGGCTCGTAGGCGGACGGATTGGCCGCCGACAAGCGCCTTCTAATCTCCAAAGCCTCCGCATATTCCTTTTCCGCTTCCGCGTACTTGTGGATATCGTCATGCAGGACGGCAAGGTTGTTCAGCGTACCGGCCTTTTCCGAATCGTCCGAGGCTATCGCCAAGGCTTTTTTATAAGCGGCCTCTGCCTCGGCATGATTATTTTGTCGAAAATAGTAATTGCCCAAGACGAGGAAATTATCGAAGGAAGGACATATATCCACGGCCCGAAGGTACTGCTTCTCCGCCTCGGCGTACTCATTATCCATTTCAAATGCCTGCCCCTTAATGACGCGAGAGACCGCATCCTGTCGTACCTGCTCGTCATCCTGCTTCTCCTTTTCACGAAGTTTGCTCTCGGGCAAGAGGCGGTGCAGCTCCTCCAGCTTGCCTTCCTGCAACAGGCGGTGTGCCTCCTCGTTTTCTTTGGATGGATTGCGAACACTTTCATAATATTTCTTTGCTTCTTCCAACTGGGCGGTCAAACGGTCTTTTTCCTTTGTTACTTCATCGATGCGACGATATAGTTCGAGTTCGCGGGATGGGTCATTCGTTTGCGCCTGTTGCGCTAACAACTTATCAAGTTTCCGAGAGTTTTCCTTGACGAGTTTGTTTGTTTCAGGGTCAGCATAGTAATTAATAATGTCTCTTCCGGCCACATTACAGCCGGTCACATTACCACCGACGGTCACGCCGCCGGACATCTTGCCTATATGATTATCCGTCTTTTGCCCCGCTTTGGAGCCGGAAGAATTAACCCACCAACCCGCAAGAGCTAAAGCAATGGATGTAATGCCTCCACCGCCAATACATGTTTTCCACTCTATTGTTCCCGTGAAATACAAGGTGAGCAAGGCAGCAATGGCAAGCAGTGCAATGATGGTAAGGATAGCTTTCGCTTTCATAACAAATATCGTTTATTATCCCGCAAATATACAACATTTCAACCACAAGCAAAGAAGTCCCTACCCCTCTCCCAAGGAGAGGGGGAAAGCCCTCCGGGCAATCAAGACGGCGGGGAGAAGGGTGAAGAGTGGAGAGTGGAGATGGCTACGCCCTAATAATTCATAACTCATAACTCATAACTCATAACTCATAATTGATAATTGCCTACGGCGAACTTCGTTTCATAACTTCTAATTAATACGTAAGTTTGCCTTCAAATTAGAAAGAGGATAATTTATGTCCATACCTTTTAAGGCCATTACCTTGGCCGACAAAGAAGCAATAACAGCTTACACTTTGAATAGCCCTTTCCAAAACTGCGACTATTCCTTTGCCAACATGTGCAGTTGGCGTTTCCTATACGGCAGCGAATACGCTATCTATGATGAGATGCTGCTGGTGCGTTTCTGGATAGAAGAGAAACGCGACCGCCCCGTATACATGTGTCCGGTGAGCCGGCACTGCCTTGACGAGGCCGTCAGGCTGCTGGAGGAAGATTCGCTGGCACACGGCCATCCGCTTTGGCTGTTAGGCGTCACCGACGAGTCGCGCAAGGTTTTGGAACGCGACTACCCCGGCGGGTTCCGTTACATACCCGACCGCAACTATTCCGATTATATCTATCTGCGCAGCGACCTGGCCGGGCTTTCGGGCAAACGTTACCAGTCCAAGCGCAACCACGTCAACCGTTTCCGGAACTTGTACGATTACCGCTACCTTCCCATCACGCCCGAGCTGGTGCCGCATTGCCTCGAGCTGGAGGCCAAGTGGTTCGTCGCCAACGAGGAAAAGGAAGGGGCCGGACCGCTCTCCAACGAGCGCCGTTCGCTCACATTTGCCTTAGCGCACAGCGAGGAGCTGGGCTTGCAGGGCGGCGCCATCTGCGTGGAGGGGGAAATCATCGCCTTCTCTTTCGGCGCCCCCATCAACGCCAACACCTTCGGCGTGCATGTGGAAAAGGCCGACGTCCATTACGAAGGGGCATACAGCGTCATCAACCAGGAGTTCGCTTCCCACATCCCAGCGCAATACACTTACGTCAACCGGGAGGAAGACCTGGGTATCCCCGGCTTGCGCCAAGCCAAACTTTCCTACCACCCTGCCATTTTGTTGGACAAATATACGGCCATCAAGAAGCCCGTAGCGGAACTGTAAACGAAGCAAATGAAACTTTTCGCCTGCCTTTTTCTTTCATTCATTCCCCTTTTCCTGCACGCCCAGAAGGAGCCGAGGCTTTATTGCGCGGTCGATTCGGTCAAGATGAACCATTGGGCGGATTCCGTGTTCGACGCCCTAAGCTACGACGAACGCATCGGGCAACTCTTCCTGCTCGTTGGCAAGCCGGAATCGGAGGCCCGCAATCTGAAACGGCTGAACTTCTACTTAGACTCGCTCCATGTGGGAGGCTTCCTCTTTTCCAAAGGTTCGCCCCGCCCGCAGGCAGAACTGACGAACCGCCTGCAACGCAAATCGAAGGTGCCCCTGTTCATCGCCTTGGACGGGGAATGGGGCCTGTCCATGCGCCTGACCGGCACGACCCGTTTCCCCCGCAACATGATGCTGGGTGCCATTGCCGACGACAGCCTGATTACAGCCTACGGGAAAGAAGTGGGGCGCCAATGCCGCGAGATGGGCATACAAATCAACTTCGCCCCCTCGCTCGACGTGAACAGCAACTACGCCAATCCGGTTATCGGCACCCGTTCTTTCGGACAAGACCCCAAGATGGTAGCCGAAAGGGGACTGGCATACGCGCGCGGCTTGGAAAGCGAAAACGTCTTTTCCGTGGCCAAGCATTTCCCCGGGCACGGCGATACCTCGTCCGACTCGCATTATACCCTGCCCGTAGTGCCGCACAAGCGGGCGCGCCTCGACAGCGTGGAACTATTCCCCTTCCGCCGCTATATTGATGCGGGCTTCGTAGGCATCATGACAGGACATCTCTATGTCCCGGCTTTGGACAAAAGGCCCGGATACCCGGCCTCCCTCTCCAAGCCCATCGTCACGGATTTATTGAAAGACAGTTTCGGCTTTAAAGGCTTGGTCTTTACCGACGCCTTGGCCATGCGGGGCGCTTTGCCGAAGAGGAAGGATCGCAAAATTGCCGACAACCCCTCGGTGCGGGCTTTTCTGGCGGGCAACGATATACTTCTCTCACCGGCGGCACCCATCAACGACTTCAAAATTTTCAAGGAAGCCATTGCCTCTGGCCTGATTGATATAGAAGATGTGGAAGCCCGCTGCCTGAAGATTCTCCGTTACAAATACATCGCCGGGCTGAACGCCTGGCATCCCATCCGTTTGGCCGGCTTGTACGAGCGTATCAACACCCCCCATGCGGCCTGGCTGGCGGACAAGCTGAACGCCGAAGGGATGACCCTGCTTAAGAACGACTCCCTCCTGCCCCTGAAAGGTCTGGACAAGCAGCGGATTGCCGTCCTCTCATTGGGCGAACCGGCATCGAACGATTTCCAGCGGACGCTGGCCCGCTATGCGAAAGTGGACGCCTTCAGTCTGGGACGCCGGGCCACCCCAGCCGAGCGGCAAGCCGTTTTCAAAAAACTGGCGGCCTACGACCTCGTCATCTGCGGGGTCTTCACCGTGCGTATCCCGGAAAGTGAGCAGCTCAAGCTGTTGGCCGCGAAGAAAAATTTGGTACTGGCCTTCTTCACCCGTCCTTATTTCTGCGACGAGTATAAGACGACGGTAGGACGCGCCAAAGCTTTGGTCATGGCTTATGAGAACAGCCCGCTCTCGCAGCAATACGCCGCCCAGCTCATCTTCGGCGGCATTGCCGCCCGGGGCAAATTACCCGTCGACATACCCGGCCTGTTCCATATTGGCACCGGCTTGCAGACGCCCAAGACCCGGCTCGGCTACCAGGAGCCGGAAGAAGTGGGGTTCAATGCCGCCAAGCTTTCCCGCATCGACTCCATAGCCAACCAAGGCTTGCGCGCAAAAGCCTATCCCGGTTGCCGTGTCCTGGTGGCCAAAGACGGCTGGGTCGTTTACGACAAGGCTTTCGGATACGAGGATTACCTAAAGAAACAGGAAGTGACGCCGGACGCCCTTTACGACTTGGCCTCTGTGACAAAGACAACAGCCACCCTGCCGGCCCTCATGCTGCTATACGACCGTGACAGCTTCCGCCTCGGCGATAAATTGGGCGAGCATTTGCCTTATGTGCTCGGTTCCAACAAGCAAAACCTGTCCATAGAAGATTTGCTTTACCACCAAGCCGGATTAGAAGCCTCCCTGCCCTACGCGCTTTATCGGCGCGCCTCGGTAAAAAAACAGGCGGCAAAAGGTTATAATATGGAAGTGGCGCGGCATTTCTTCATCAGCGACAGTTTCCCCGGTACACTCCGCCAAGCCATCTGCCGTTCGCCCCTTTCTGTCCGGGGCAGATACAAGTACAGCGACCTCGGGTTCCTGCTTTTGGCCGACATGGCCGAACATCTGGCCGGGATGCCGCTCGACAGCTTCCTGCGAAAGAACTTCTATGACAGGCTGGGCGCCGAACGTCTATGTTTCCGCCCTCTCAGGCGTTTCGATACCCTGCAAATCGTGCCCACCGAAGATGACAAAATACTGCGGCACCAAGTCTTGCGTGGGTACGTGCACGATGAAGCGGCCGCCTTCATGGGAGGTGTGGCCGGCAATGCCGGACTCTTCGGCTCTGCCGACGACCTGGCCAAACTCCTCCAACTTTACCTCAACGGAGGCAGCTATGGGGGGGAACGTTTCGTTTCCGACAGCACCATGCGCCTCTTCACCCGAAGCAAAAGCCTGCATTCACGGCGAGGTTTGGGTTTTGACCGGCCTGCAACCCATTCGCACCTCTCGCCTTGCGGAGCTTTGACACCGGCCTCCACCTACGGGCATACCGGATTCACCGGTACCTGCTTTTGGGTAGACCCCGACAATCGGCTGATTTATATTTTCCTTTCCAATCGGGTCAATCCCTCTCGCGCGGACAATAAACTGGTACGCCTCGGCATACGCAGCCGCATCCAAGACGCCATCTATCGCGCCCTTGGAAAATGAATGTCCGGGGTTCCGAAGCCGCCCCAACGCATACCCATCATTCATGATTTCCCGTTCATAATTGTATATTTGTGGCCTGAACAAGTTATATGGCAGGAAAAGAGACACCACTATGAACGACGAATTTGCTTTGGACTATACGAAAGTCTATTCATCCGCCGACTATTTGAGTTGGTTAGACAACATGATTAACGTACATAAGGGGGATTGTGAAGTATTCAGCGCCCCCTTCGACGTACGCCTGCCAAAAAAGGCGAACGCGTCCCCGTCCACATTTTTAATAATAATGAGGCCATCGACTTGGAAGGCGTTTTCCCCGACAATTAAATTTCTAAAATGAAAATCATCACCTATAATGTGAATGGCCTGCGGGCCGCCATAGGAAAAGGATTTCCCGATTGGCTACAGGCAGAGCAGCCCGATGTTTGCTGCCTGCAGGAGACAAAGCTTCAACCCGAACAGTTCCCGGCCGAAATCTTTTCCGCCTTAGGCTATAACGCTTATCTGTTCAGCGCCCAAAAGAGGGGATACAGCGGCGTGGCCATATTGACCAAAAAGAAGCCCGACCATGTAGAGGTGGGCATGAATATGCCCAAATACGACAACGAAGGCCGCTTCCTGCGTGCCGATTATGGTGAACTTTCCGTGGTCAGCGTCTATCACCCTTCAGGCACCAGCGGAGACGAACGGCAGGATTTTAAGATGCAGTGGCTGGAAGATTTTCAGAGCTACGTCGTTAAATTACGAGAGACGCGTCCCAAGTTAGTCCTTTGCGGTGACTATAATATTTGCCATGAAGCCATTGACATACACGACCCCGTGCACAATGCCACGCACAGCGGCTTCCTGCCCGAGGAACGCCAATGGATGAGCAGTTTTCTCGACGCGGGATTCATCGACAGCTTCCGTTACCTGCATCCTGAACTGCAACAATACACTTGGTGGAGCTACCGTGCAGGGGCGCGACAGAACAACAAGGGATGGCGCATCGACTACTGCATGGTCAGTGAGCCGTTGCGTGAGGCTCTGTCGGAAGCCTACATCCTTGGCGAGGCCGTCCATTCCGACCATTG
>JAISGW010000160.1 GCA_031262895.1 Tannerella sp.
CAAAGTATAAGGCAATTTGGTATTGTAGAAGAACTGGTTCTCCGGTCGGCGCATATAATAATCGTAAGCATCGGCAAAGATGAAGTCGCGGGCTTCGGGGCGTTCGGAGAAGATGCGCGTCTGCTCCGCGGCAGCGGGATTAGCCAGATAAGCTACGGCCAACGAACGCGCCTCCACCAACGTGGACTGCGCGTAATTCAGACGGTTCGTATCCATGGGAGCGACCGACACATCGCCCAGCGCACTGAGGTGGTAACCGGTGATACGCTTGGCGTTCAACCGTATGCTGTCGTTCCGCAACAAGCTATCGGGCACCTCGCGGGGCGCCGAAAAGCCGGAAAAGCCGAAATGCGGTTTTTTATCCGTCTGGGCGGACAACATGCAGGAACAAGACAGCAAGACGGCCAATATGGAAAGGATATGTTTCATATATCGCTGCAAAGATAAACTTTTCCTTTACATCCTGCCGTACACGCCCTTCCTACGCCCCAAAAACGAGAAACGTCCGAATTCATCCGATAAAATCATTTTTTATATCTAAGTTTGTAGCGAATTCCGCCCGCAGAGCGGAAAGCCACCCGTTCAAAAAAGGGAGGCCAAAGAAAAGGATTATTAAACGTGAATAAAAAATATGAGTGAAGAAATGAAGCAGGCGGGCGAGAACTATTCCGCCGACAGCATCCAAGTACTGGAAGGTTTGGAAGCCGTGCGCAAACGGCCGGCCATGTACATAGGCGACATCAGCGAAAAAGGCTTGCACCACCTTGTCTACGAAGTTGTGGACAACTCCATTGACGAGGCATTGGCCGGTTATTGCACGAAGATAGAGGTCGTCATCAACGAAGATAATTCCATCACCGAAACGGACAACGGCCGCGGCATCCCCGTGGATATGTTCAAGAAAGAAGGCAAGTCGGCTTTGGAAGTCGTGCTTACCGTACTGCACGCCGGCGGCAAATTCGACAAAAACAGCTATAAGGTGTCCGGTGGTCTGCACGGCGTAGGCGTCAGTTGCGTCAACGCCCTTTCCACCTACCTCAAGGCCGAGGTCTGTCGCGACGGCAAGATATACATGATGGACTTCTCCGACGGCAAGAAGTTGCACGAGTTGGCCGTCATCGGCGAATCGGCGAACACCGGTACCCGTATCACCTTCAAGCCCGACGGCAGCATCTTCACCACCACCGAATACCGCTACGATATTCTGGCCAGCCGCTTGCGTGAATTGTCTTTCCTCAATGCCGGAGTAACCCTCATTTTGACCGACAAACGCGAAATTGACGCCGAAGGCAAACCCAAGTCGGAGACTTTCTTTTCTAAAGAAGGGCTTAAGGAGTTCGTCCGCTACATTGACCAGTCGAAAGAAGAACTCATCCCCGACGTCATCCATATCATCACCGAAAAGCAGGGCGTCCCCGTGGAAGTGGCCATGACCTATAATACCTCTTATAACGAAAGCGTTTATTCTTATGTAAACGATATTCATACCGTAGAAGGCGGCACCCACTTGGCCGGATTCCGTCGCGGGCTGACCCGTACACTGAAGAAGTACGCCGAAGATTCCAAGTTGCTTGAAAAGGCCAAGGTCGAAATTTTAGGCGACGACTTCCGCGAAGGTCTTACCGCAGTCATCTCCATCAAAGTAGCCGAACCCCAATTTGAAGGCCAGACCAAGACCAAGCTGGGCAACAACGAAGTCATGGGCGTAGTCGACATGGCCGTAGGCGAAGCTTTGGGCAATTATCTTGAGGAACATCCTCGAGAAGCTAAGACCATCGTCGACAAAGTCATCCTCGCCGCTCAAGCGCGGCAAGCCGCCCGCAAAGCACGCGAACTCGTGCAACGCAAGTCGCCCATGAGCGGCGGTGGGCTGCCCGGCAAATTAGCCGACTGCTCCTCGCGCGTGGCCGAAGATTGCGAACTCTTCCTCGTCGAGGGTGACTCGGCCGGAGGTACTGCCAAGCAGGGACGTGACCGCGTCTTCCAAGCTATCCTCCCCTTAAGGGGCAAAATTCTCAACGTGGAAAAGGCTATGGAACACAAAGTTTTCGAAAGCGAGGAAATCCAGAATATCTACCGCGCCATGGGCGTCACCGTCGGCACGGCAGATGACCCGAAGGAACTCAACCTCTCCAAACTCCGTTACCACAAGGTCATCATCATGACCGATGCCGATGTCGACGGCTCTCACATCGCCACGCTGATACTCACCTTCTTCTTCCGCCGGATGCGTGCCCTGATTGACAACGGCTACGTCTATCTGGCCACTCCGCCTCTCTATCTCTGCAAGAAAGGCAAGGTTGAAGAATATTGCTGGACTGACCAGCAAAGGCAGGCTTTCATCGACCGCTACGCCGACGGACAAGAAAACCAAATCCACACCCAGCGCTACAAAGGCTTGGGCGAAATGAACGACCATCAACTCTGGGATACTACGATGAACCCCGATAACCGCACCCTCAAACAGATCACTATCGAGAGTGCCGCCGAGGCCGACCAAATTTTCTCCATGCTCATGGGCGAAGACGTAAGCCCCCGTCGCGACTTCATCCAAAAGAATGCCACCTATGCCAACATAGACGCGTAAAAAGAGGAAGGGCTTATAGAAACAAAACGATGAAACCGTTAATCGGCATATCGGCCAACCACCGCGAGGACACCTCCTGCCTGGCCGACGCTTATGTTGAAGCCGTTCGAACAAGCGGGGGAATCCCAGTCATTGTCCCCGTGATGGACAAGCCGGGGCGGTTTACCACTTCCGAAGCGCAAATAGCTGACCTCGTTCCCCTGCTTGACGGCCTGCTCCTCTCGGGAGGCGGCGACCTCAACCCACTCCTCTTCGGTGAAGAACCTATCCCCAAGCTGGGCGAAGTGGACAATCTCCATGACCGTTATGAATGGGAACTGCTCCGTTTGGCCTTGGGGCGCCAAGTGCCCGTCTTAGGCATTTGCCGCGGACACCAACTTCTTCAAGTCGCCCTCGGCGGCGAACTCTACCAAGACGTTCAGGCTCAATATCCTGGAGCCTTGAAGCACAGTCAGCAAATGGCACGAGACGGACTTTCGCACAACGTGGACATTCTCCCCGACACACGTTTAGCCAAGGCCATTGGGCAAACAGGAAAAACATCAGTCAACTCATTCCATCACCAGGCCGTCAAGGAAGTAGCGCCGGGCTTTATCGCTTCAGCGCTATCATCCGACGGCCTCAATGAGGCCGCCGAACATCCGGAATATCCCCGTCTCAGCGTCCAATGGCATCCCGAATGCCTGATTTCCGTCGACAAACACATGCAGGGCCTCTTCCGCGCCTTTATAGAAGAAGCCGCCCGCTTCGCCCGGGTTAAAGCCCTCCACCGTGACATGTTCACTGTCGACCTGCATACCGATGCGCCCCGCGCTTTCGATGGCCCCTTCGACCTTGCCGAACGGCTCGGCGGCAAGCTCAATGCCCCCCGAACAGAAAGCTTAGTCAACCTCCCACTCATGAGGGACGGCCTGCTTGATGCTACCTTCTTGGCCGCTTTCGTTCCGCAAGGTGAACGCAATAAAGCCGGCTATGAACAAGCTTGGGCATACGCCCTTGACCGCCTCGAACAAGTACAACGGCAAGAATTGCTGAACGCTCCGCAGGTAGGCATCGCCCGTTCGGCCGACGACCTCCTTCGCCTGAAGGAAGAAGGGCGGAAAGCTTTCTTCCCTTGCGTGGAAAATGGCTATGCTATCGGCAAGGATCTTTCCAAACTCCAAAAGCTCAAGGAACTTGGCGTCGGTTATCTCACCCTCTGCCACAACGGTGCTAACGACATCTGCGATTCTGCCGTCGGCCCTGTCGAATGGGGCGGGCTCAGCCCCTTCGGCCGCGAGGTGGTACACGAGCTGAACCGCCTCGGCATCTTGATTGACGTATCTCATGCCTCCGAACAGACTTTCTACGACGTACTGCGCGAAAGCAGGCAGCCCATTATTGCTACTCATTCTTCCGCCCGCGCCCTCTGTGACCACCCCCGCAACCTCACGGACGAACAGCTCAAGGCATTGGCTGAAAAAAGAGGCTTGGTCAATGTCTGCCTCTTCGGCGGGTTTATCCGCCAAGGTGCCGACGGCGACGGTGGCGGCAACTCGCCCGCTACCCTCAGCGAAGCTATCCGCCACATAGACCATATCGTGAAGCTTATCGGCGCCGAACACGTGGGCATAGGCTCTGATTTCGACGGCGGCGGCGGCTTGGTCGGTTGCCATAACACGGCCGAACTGCTCAACATCACCCGACGCCTTCTGGAAAACGGTTATGAGGAGACGGACATCCGCAACATCTGGGGAGGCAATCTGCTCCGCCTGCTCCGCAAGGTGCAAGGTCAATAACCAATGACGAGCCGCGAATACGGATGGGAAAAAAATTCTATGTTGTCTGGAAAGGACTCAATCCCGGCGTTTACAGCAGATGGGAAGACTGTCGTCTCCAAGTGGAGGGCCAGGCTGACGCCAAATACAAATCGTTCACCACGA
Organism: Tannerella sp.; assembly: GCA_031262895.1. Classification (GTDB taxonomy): domain Bacteria; phylum Bacteroidota; class Bacteroidia; order Bacteroidales; family Tannerellaceae; genus JAISGW01. Next base: position 4,510 of record JAISGW010000160.1, read on the forward strand.
ATGAAGAAGCTCGTGAAGCCTTCGATGCGGGCTATGCTTCTTATCTTCGTCCCGCAAAAAGGAAGCTTGCGCCCAATGACAAGAAGGAGCCAACCGCCGCCTCCGAAAAAGTGCCAGGCCCCGTATGGAACAGCCTTACCGTCGACGCCGCCTGTAGCGGCAATCCCGGCTTGATGGAATACCGCGGCGTCATTGCAGGCACTGGCCAGGAGATTTTTCATGTCGGCCCGCTAAAGCAGGGCACCAACAACATCGGCGAATTTCTCGCCATTGTGCACGGCTTGGCCCTCATCAAGCAACAAGGCAGCAGTTTGCCCATCTATTCTGATAGTGTCAATGCCATCAAATGGGTAAAAGCAGGAAAATGCAAGACGCAATTAGTGCAGACCGCTTTAAACGCGCCCATATTCGACTTGATAAGCCG
>JAISGW010000132.1 GCA_031262895.1 Tannerella sp.
CGCTATCGCTTCCTCTCTCCCAGCCGTCGCCGACTGAAACTTGCGAGTCGCTCTCGGGTTCGTCGGTAACTACGCCCCAGTGGACTTTCACCACAGACAATGCACATGCCCGTCGTACCATTTATTTGCCGTTCGTTTCAACGAACAGACAGGAGAAAAGCCCAATCCTTTGAATTTGTCTTCGGGAAGCCACTCCAAGAGGTCTTGAAACCGCATTACATGCGTGCAAAGGCACTTCAAGAGGTCTTGAAATCGCGTTACATGCGTGCAAAGGCATTTCCAGACGACTTGAAACCGCATTACACGTGTGCAAAGGCATTTCAAGGGGTCTTGAAATCGCATTACATGCGTGCAAAGGCACTTCAAGACGCCAGGAATTTTATTCATCTTTGGCAGACGCACAAGCTTATCTTGATAAAAGTGTGGAGGAGGGCTTCGGGCCGCGAACAAGCGGGAATTCGTATCTTTGCGCGTTTTCTTAAGAATTGTGGAAATACAAGAGTTACTCGCGCTCTACGGGGCGCATCCGCAAATTTCGGCGCTCGCTGCCTTGGCGGGTGACGTTTCCGTGCGTTCTATCCATGTCAAAGGCCTGCACGGTTCGGCGGCGGCCTTGATGACGGCCTCGCTCTCGCAGCGGCCGGAGGGCGCGCGCTTGGTCTGCCTGTTGGACGATTTGGAAGCGGCCGGTTATTTTTACCACGACTTAGTGCAACTGCTGGGCGAGGAGAAGGTGTATTTCTTCCCCTCGGCTTACCGCCGCGACATCAAATACGGGCACATCGACCCGGCCAACGAGATACTGCGCACCGAGGCGCTCAGCCTGCTGCAAGACCGGCAGGCGCCCTTCGTGCTCGTCAGCTATCCCGACGCCCTGGCCGAGAAGGTCGTCTCCGGCGAACTGCTGAAGGAGAGCACGCTCGGCATCCACGTGGGGGAGAAGTTAGACAACATGTTCGTCTCGGACGTGCTCGACGCGTACGGCTTCGAACAGGTGGACTACGTTTACGAACCGGGGCAATATGCCATGCGCGGCAGCATCCTCGACGTCTTCTCCTTTTCCTGCGAATATCCTTACCGCATCGACTTCTTCGGGAACGAGGTGGAGACCCTGCGCACCTTCGACGTGGAGACGCAGCTCTCGCAGGAGAAGCTCGAAAGTATACGCATCGTTTCCAAGCTGAGCGGCCAAGCGCCCGAGAACGGGACTTCACTCCTGGCCTCGCTGCCTGCCGAGACGCTCCTGCTGACACACGACCTGGCCTGGTGCCGCGAACGCATCGCCGCCCTCTGGGACGAACAACCGGTACAGGCCGACGAGGACTCCTTCGCCAGCCAAGACGCCATGCGGCGGAAACTCGTTGGCGGCGAGCAGTTCCTGCACGAGACGACTGCCTTCCGGCGCATCGAATTCGGCACGCAGGCCGCTTCCACCCCGCAGGCCGCCATCAGTTTCCAAACCGAGGCGCAACCCATTTACCACAAGAACTTCGACCTCGTAAGCGAGAGCTTCTCCCGATACCTGGCCGGGGGCTACCGGCTCTACATCCTCAGCGATGTGGAAAAGCAGAGCGAGCGCATCCGCAACATCTTCGAAGACCGGGGCGACGAGCTACCCTTCACGGCCGTGAACCGCACCCTGCACGAAGGATTCGCCGATGCCGGCTTGAAAATATGCCTTTTCACCGACCACCAGCTCTTCGACCGCTTCCATAAATACAGCCTGAAGAGCGACAAGGCCAGAGGTGGAAAAATCAGCCTCTCCATCAAGGAACTCAACCAGTTCAACATCGGCGACTACGTGGTGCACATAGACCACGGCGTCGGACGTTTCGGCGGGCTGGTACGTACCGAGGTAAACGGCCAGGTGCAGGAGGCCGTCAAACTCATCTATCAAAACAACGATGTCATCTTCGTCAGCATACACGCCCTGCACAAGTTGTCCAAATACAAAGGCAAGGACAGCGGCGAGCCGCCCAAGCTGAACCGCCTCGGCACCGGCGCCTGGGAGAAGATGAAGGAAAAGACGAAAAAGAAGGTCAAAGACATCGCCCGCGACCTCATCCTCCTCTATTCGCGCCGCCGCCAGGAAGCAGGTTTCGCCTTCAATCCGGACAGCTACCTGCAGCACGAGCTGGAGGCCAGCTTCATCTACGAGGACACGCCCGACCAGATGAAGGCGACTACCGAAGTGAAGGCCGACATGGAACGCCCCCGCCCCATGGACCGCCTCATCTGCGGCGACGTGGGCTTCGGCAAAACCGAAGTGGCCATACGTGCTGCCTTCAAAGCCGTGGCCGACAACAAGCAGGTGGCCGTGCTGGTGCCCACCACCGTGCTGGCCTTCCAGCATTACAAGACTTTTTCCGAAAGGTTGCGGGATTTCCCCTGCAGCATCGACTATATCAGCCGGGCGCGCACCGCAGGGCAAACGAAAGAAATCCTGTCGGACATCAAAGAGGGCAAGATAGACATCCTGATAGGCACCCACCGCATCGTCAGCAAAGACGTAAAGTTCAAGGACCTCGGCCTGCTCATCATCGACGAGGAGCAGAAGTTCGGCGTCTCGGTGAAGGAAAAGCTCCGCCGCTTGAAAACGAACGTCGACACGCTGACCATGACGGCCACACCTATCCCACGGACACTGCAATTCTCGCTGATGGGCGCCCGCGACCTGAGCAACATCTCTACCCCGCCGCCCAACCGATATCCAGTGGAAACGACGCTCGAACGTTTTAATCCCGACATCATCCGCGAGGCCATCAACTTTGAGTTGAGCCGTAACGGGCAGGTCTTTTTCATCAACAACCGCATCCAGAACATCCACGAGATAGAGACGCTGGTCAAGCATGAGGTGCCCGACGCGCGCGTCTGCGTAGGGCACGGACAAATGGAACCGGAAGCCCTCGAAAAGATTTTGCTCGATTTCATCAATTACGAATACGACGTATTAATCGCTACCAGTATCGTTGAAAACGGCATCGACGTGCCCAACGCCAATACCATCATCATCAACAACGCCCAACAATTCGGCCTTTCCGACCTGCACCAGTTGCGTGGCCGCGTAGGACGCAGCAACCGCAAGGCCTTTTGCTACCTGCTCTCGCCGCCGCTCTCCACCCTCACCCAGGAGGCGCGCCGCCGCTTGCAGGCCATAGAAAACTTCGCCGAACTGGGTAGCGGCATCCATATTGCCATGCAAGACCTCGACATCCGCGGCGCAGGCAACCTGCTTGGTGCCGAACAAAGCGGTTTCATCGCTGACTTGGGCTACGAAACCTACCAGAAAATCCTCGAAGAAGCCGTCGATGAATTGAAAACAGACGAATTCTCCGAACTATATGCCGACGAAGAAAAGGGAAAGCACGACAGCGGCAGCCAATATGTACGGGAAACTTATATAGAAAGCGACCTGGAACTGCTCTTCCCGCCCACATACGTGCCCAACGATTCCGAGCGTGTATCCCTTTACCGCGAATTGGATAAGATGGAAGAGGAACGCGACCTGCAAGCTTTCACCGAACGGCTGAAAGACCGCTTCGGCAAAGTGCCGCCCGAGGGCAAAGAGCTGATACGCGTAGTCCGCCTCCGTCGATTAGCCAAGGCACTCGGCATGGAAAAGATTGTTCTCAAAAAAGGGCAGATGAGTATTTTCTTAGTGGGCAACGACCAAAGCCCCTACTACCAAAGCGAGGCTTTCGACAAGTTGCTGGCCTTCCTTTCGGCGCATCCCCGCCAATGCAACCTGCGCGAGCAAAATGGCAAGCGCAGCTTAGTCATCCGCGACGTACCCACGGTAGAAACGGCCTGCGCCCTCCTCCAAGAAATAAACAAAGCCGACTAAATATCTCATTTTGATTTACAGCCCTCAATTTCCTAACTCAGGATTCTCTTTCGGGCATTATACATACCCTATATGCCGACGAGGAAGGGCTATTGGCTGCTGCAATTCGGCCAAAGATTGACTGATGAGCTCTAATTGCACACGGGTATCCTCGTTGATGTCGTTCTGGTCAGCAATGACACTTTCCATATAAGACTTCAGTTTTTCGAGATCGGCAAGAGTAGCTACGGGTGATAAAGTCAACATTTTCCTAACAGTGACGAAGGCACGCATAATATGAATATTGACCTGTATTGCAACAGAAGACCTGAGCACCCCAGATAACATAGAGACGCCTTCTTCCGTAAAGGCAAAGGGCAAAGCCGAACTATGTTTTATGTTAGCAGGCAACTGGTCGCAAATTGCGACCAGTTGCCACCACTCCTCCTTTTCCAATTCG
>JAISGW010000089.1 GCA_031262895.1 Tannerella sp.
CGGAAATCTTCTTCTAAACGCACTTTTCGGCAAAGCAAGTTATTGATATCCGCCGCCACCTGGTACATGCCGTAAGAGGGTTCTATGGTCAATATCTCGTCTTTGCCCGGTTCGCAGAAGGTGCGCATGAGCAGGTCTATGCACTCGTCGCTGCCGTTGCCGAGGAAAATGCGGCCGGCAGCTATCCCCTTCACCTCGGCCACGCGCGTTTTCAACCGACGTTGCAAGGGGTCGGGGTAGCGGTTATAGGGGGCATGGAAGGGGTTTTCGTTCGCGTCTAAATAGACGGAGGCCTCGCCTTGGAACTCGTCCCTCGCCGAGGAATACGGCTTCAGGTTCCATATATTGGGGCGCACCAACTCTTGCATCGTTTTCATTTCATTCCATTCTTAAGGTGACGGCCTTGCGGTGCGCCTCCAATTGTTCGTGTGCAGCCATCAGGCGGATGGTGTCGGCCAAGCCTTCCAAGCCCTGACGGCTGATCTCCTGAAAAGTGACCTTGTGCATGAAGCTGTCGAGGTTGACGCCGCTGTAAGCCCTGGCGCAACCGCCCGTAGGCAAGGTGTGGTTGGTGCCCGAAGCATAATCGCCCGCGCTTTCCGGGGTATACGGTCCGAGGAAGACGCTGCCGGCATTACGCACCTCGGAAGCCAGCCGCGCATAATCGGCCGTTTGGATAATCAGGTGTTCAGGGGCATAAAGATTAGTGAAAGCCATCACTTCCCGCCAGTCCCGCATCAGGAGGATGCGGCTGTTGGCCAGAGCCTTTTCCGCAATGGCCTTGCGGGGGAGTGCGGGCAATTGCCGCTCAAGGGCCTCCTTCACGGGTTCAATGATTTCCGGAGAGGCCGTCAACAGGAGGACTTGGCTGTCTGCCCCGTGTTCGGCCTGCGAAAGCAAGTCGGCCGCAACGAAATCAGGCTTGGCCGAGGCATCGGCGATGACCTCCACCTCCGAAGGGCCGGCAGGCAGGTCAATGGCCGTGCCTTGCAAATTAATCCATTGCTTGGCGGCGGTCACGTATTGGTTGCCCGGACCAAAGAGCTTGTCGACTTTCGGCACCGACTCCGTGCCGTAAGCCATGGCGCCTATGGCCTGAATGCCGCCCGCCTTGAAAAGTTTGTGGACGCCAGCCACGCGTGCGGCGAAAAGGATAGCCGGATGCAGTTTGCCTTCCTTATTCGGGGGCGAGCAAAGGACGATTTCCCCGCAACCGGCAATACGGGCGGGAATACCCAACATCAGCACGGTAGAAAACAAAGGAGCCGTACCGCCGGGCACATACAGGCCGACCTTTTCTATGGGCAGGGCCTTCTGCCTGCAAACGACGCCCGGCGCCGTCTCTACCGTGATTTCCTTGAAGAACTGGGCGGCATGGAAAGCCTCTATATGGCGGGCAGCCGTCTGTATAGCCTTTTTCAGCTCGGCGGGAAGCAAAGCCTCAGCTTCCTCCATTTCTTCCTTGCTCACCTGCAAACAAGAAAGCTGCACATGGTCGAATGTTTGTTCGTATGCCTTCACGGCCGCATCGCCGCGCCGCTGCACCTCGCCCAATACCTGACGTACCGTATTGAACAGGCTGTCGAGCGGCAAGACCGGCCGCTTCGCCAATGCCTTCCATTCGGAAGGACGGGGATAATTTATCGTCTGTATCATCGTATCATCTTTTCTATGGGCATGATGAGGATACCCTCGGCGCCCATAGACTTGAGCTTGCCGATAATTTCCCAAAAGTGTTTCTCGTCAATAACCGATTGAACCGACACCCAGCCGGCTTCGGCCAGGGGCGTCACGGTAGGGCTTTTCATGCCGGGCAACAAACGAATGATTTCCTGTAGCTGCTCCTGGGGGGCATTGAGCATTACGTATTTCTTCCCTTCGGCGGCTTGTATGGCCTCGAAACGGAAGAGCAGTTCCGACAAAATGGCTTCCTTTTCGGCGCACAGGGATGGATGGGCTATCAACAAAGCTTCGCTTTGCATGACGACTTCCACTTCCTTAAGCTGGTTGCTTATCAAAGTGCTGCCCGAGCTGACGATATCGAAGATAGCGTCGGCCAGGCCGATGCCGGGGGCAATTTCCACGGAACCGCTGATGACATGCAGTTCGGCCCGAACGCCTTTGTCGGCCAGATATTTTGAGAGAATGCTCGGGTATGAAGTGGCTATCGTCTTGCCGTTGAACCAGGCCATACCGTTATAATCCTCCTCCCGTGGGATGGCCAGTGAAAGATGACAGCGACTGAAGCCGAGGCGTTTCACCAAGCGTGCTTGAGCACCCTTCTCTATGTATTCGTTCTCACCGACAATGCCCACGTCGGCCACACCGTTGGCTACCGACTGGGGGATATCGTCATCACGCAGGAAAAGGACTTCCACCGGGAAGCCGTCGGCCGGAAGCAACAAAACCCGCTTGCCACGGTTCAGCCGGATGCCGGCCTCTTCCAGCAACAACAGAGTCTCCTCGTATAAGCGACCCTTCGATTGTACTGCTATTCTCAACATGTTTTCTATTGGTTTACGCCCGCAAAAATACATAAAAAAGGTGGGGAGAGAATCTTTTCTCTCCCCACAGCAAAACATACATACACATTGCGTACACATAGCCGATAATCACTTACCAACAGGGCACTATCATATCAAATCACATTACCTTACGTGTTTACGTCTTCCTTTAAAGCGACCAGACACACAAAGCCGCTTGGTTTCAAGCCGTATTGTGATAACGCAAAAAGACAAAAGCGGCAGGATGTCGCAACCTACGCTCGCCGTAACCCGACAAGGCTTCAAATCGTAAACGATGGGTTGCAACAACACTGCCGCTCCCTTCTTCCCAAGCCGTTTGCAAAGAACCGCTGTGTGATCCGTCCACCGAACGCAAAGCATAGGACACATCATACGACATAAAGGTGAAAACGGGTGGCGTTTGCAAAAAGGCGAGGTTGCCGACTATATGGCCGGACGTTCGAGCCGCAAAAAAAGGCAACAGAAGCGGAATGAGCCTCATGGCACTGTTCGCGGACGAAAAAGAAGGCTTGTCTCTTTTGACGCCGGAACCGGGACCTTCCCCTTGTAGGGCATCCTTGACTTCCGGCGACCAGATTATATATGTTGTTAGGTCAACTGTTTCCATTTTATTTTCAATTAAGAAATACACACATCTAATTTTTGTCAAAGAATCCCGAAATAGCTCGTTGATTCTTGGCGCAAAAGTAAAAACAAGGTGCACAAAAAATCACCCGTCAACGATTCCCAAGCAGGCAATGAAGAATGAATTGCAAGAAATGACTTTCATTTGTCCTTAATTATCAACATTTAAGCCATCGCTTATTCACATAAATCATTTCCTGCAATTCATTTATATAAAATCTGGCCGAATGGTACACATCGAACAAAAAAGCCCGTATCTTTGCAGGCAAATGGAACAAGGACATATTACAAATCTAAAAAAGCAAACAGATACGCCTGCCTACGACCGATTACGAAGTCATTTTCTTCACGGCTATTTATCCATTATGCTGGTCATGCTCATGGCATACACGTACGCAGCTTGGGGCATCATTTGTCTTTTCCCCTGCTCTCTTTTCATGGGCGTCTTTTTTCTGCTTCATTTGGCATTCCTCGTTATTTCTTACGCCCTTCCCTATTCCAAGCTACATGCCTGGCTGCCTCTCGGCATCGGTTTGATTCTGCTGACGGCCGTGCCCCTTTTGTATATTTCTTACCTGACCGGGGGCAAAGAAGTTTTCTTTTACATCATGGTGCTGCCGGTGGTCTTGGACATTTTTTATCCTTTGCATCCGCAATTGCGCTTCATCCTATACGTCAGTTGCACAGCTTTTCTGTCCTTTTGCGTGTTCGGTTGCGAATGGATGAACCAGAACCTCCACGCCGCACTTGGTGCCGTCCAATTAGAGAAAAGCTATACGGGACTTTCCCTGCGCATCTATGAAATCATCTGTTTGGTGCCATTTGCCTTTGCGCCCGCCCTTGTGTTCTATTCCCTCTACTTTCTGATGAAAAAGCAGGCTTTACTGCAGGAAGGCTTAGTCAAAGAGACTGAGGGCCTGCGGGCCAAACTGCGACAAAAGGAAGAAATCACCCGAACGAGCAGCCAGGAAAACAACGACGCCTATACTTTCCCTGAAAAACGCAATGAACTATTCCGCAACATCGTAACCTACTTCGAGAAAGAAAAGCCCTATTTGGATGCAGACTTCACCATCGGCAAATTGGGCTTGCACTTAGGATGCAACCCCGGCTACATTTCAAAAGCCATCCGTGCAAACAGCGGCGTGAACTTTGCCTATTTCCTCAACACTTACCGCATCCGTTTCGCCAAAGAGAACATCTTGCGCGACGGCAACCGTTACAATATGGAATATTTCTACAAACAAGCCGGCTTTACCAACCAAAGTACTTTCAACCGCGCCTTTCGTCAAATCGAAGGCATTACGCCCTCCGAACTCATCTCTTCGCCCAAGGCAGCCGAAGAGGTTTAGCTCCATAATAGTAACACTTGGCTTGAAGCCCACCGCAAAGGCCGCAGGCCGGCGTGGTGGGTTAAGAGACGAATAGATGGGGAGCGCCCTGCAAGGGCAGCTCCCAAGTTTTGCTTGACGAAAGGAAGCAGCCGTGGACAAAAAAAGTGCCGGCCTTCGGTGCGAGCGGCGGCAACTTAACGTCTCGCAGCCGCAATTCAACGTTTCGCGGCGACGGGACAACGTCTTGCGCTCGTAACCTAACGCCTTGGCGGCAATATTTAGCGGGATAGTATTCAGCATGCTGCTGCTGCCTAACTGCTAACTCCTAAAAAATAAGTTCCAGATTTTCGAAAAAACCTCGGACTTTTGGTCGCTAAAAGTTCCATGTTTTTATACAAACTCCCTGCTTTTTTGCAGCCGGAAAGGAGGCAGTCAAGGTTACCCGGAACAAGCCGGTGACGAAAGCCTTTGTCACTGGCATCACGCTGTGAGACACCGGCTTGCGGATGGTGACGAAACAGGGAAAAAACTATGGGAGCCCTCGTTTGGGGGCCTGAACCGCCTTTTTTGAGGAAGCATGCGAAATGCGTCCGTAGTGCCTCTCTTTGTCCATGCCGGATGCAACGCAACATTCAACTAAAGCCGCAACGCTTTAACAATCTAACAAAAAGCTAAAACATTATCGTTTTATTTTACACGAAAAAGGCTTATTCCAGGGATAAGCCCTACTTTCGCCAATGTAATTTTCACTGTCTCGCACGAACTGACAACTAAAATTAAATTGAACACTTATATGCCGAACGACAAGCATCAGATAAAAGCCTTTGCTTTACATTTAGCCTTGATTCTCGCCTTTCTCCAAATAGGCACCGCTTGTATCAATGAAGACTTGAGCGGCTGTGGACAAGGGCCTGTCAAAAAAGAGAATGAACTTGTCATCAAGTTGCAAATCCACTGGGACGGTTATTTGCCGCCCCAAATTCCCCAAGGGATGCTGATCAACCTGCAGTCGCTCACGCCTCATTACACCGGTTACGGCCGTGATTACGTGAACGGGGCAGCATTTGTCAAATATCTTTTATTACCGGAGGAGACTTCGCATCTCGTCATGGCGTACAATTATTACGATTGCGAGAAACTTTCTTTCTTCAACGAAGACAAGCAAAGTATTGAAGCCCGTTGTCCGGAAGGCAAGCGCAACACCTACGAAAAGCTCATCAAGCAGGGCTTGGCACCCGACGAGCCTTTGATTACGGAACCCGACCGCTTGCTGGGTGCCCATCTGCGGCCTTTCGAGGTGGACAGGGAAAAAGCCATCAACGACACCTTGTATTTGAACCTTTATCCCGACAGCCTGTCGCGCGAATTTACCTATTGTATCCGCAACTTGACGGGCATGTCCAATTTGTCCGCCAACGGCATACGCATTTCCCTTTCCGGCATGGCCGGTTCCTATTGGCTTGCTCAGCCTTCGCCGGCCAAAACACCCTCGACCCTCTTGATCGAGAATATAAACATCAAGGCGGTAGCCGGAATTGGTGACCTGAGCGGTGCATTCTATTCTTTCCCCCCCGTCGAAGGCGTTAAACAAATGCTCTGCGTGGAAACCCTTTCAAAAGGCGGCGTCTACGGACATGCCTTTTGGGACGTCAGCTCCCAAATAGCAGAATCCATGGCCGACCGTGAGGGCAAGCTGAAACGCGACGGCTACGACATCCTCATTTATAATTCCGAAAAAGAACTCCCTGCCATTCCACTCCCCCCGAAAGACGAGGGCAGCAACAATGAAGATGACGGTTTCAAAGTAGACGTAGGCGATTGGAACGACATCGAGTTGGATTTATAAAAAACGCTTGCCGGCAGATTCCCATCTACCGGCAAACTCAGAACATACAAAACTAAAAAAATTGTGCTATATGCTATTAGCCAATATTTTCGTGCTACGCCCGTCGTTGACAAGGATAAGCGCGTCCTTTAATCGGGAATCGGACAAGCTTATGCGGGTATCCGTCACTTCCGTTTGATAGAGGAGCTGCCCCCTTACATTATATATATACAAGTTCGTGCCGGGATGCAGGCCGTCCACTACAATGCCGCCTTGATAGGATACAGCACGGAAGGGCGACGACACCTCCAATTCTTCCGCGCCCGTGGTGACACCCTTGCCCGTATAGACGAAGCGCAGGCTGAAGCGGTCATTCGTCTCGCCGGCTTTCGCCAAGGTAAAGGCATAGTTGCCGTTCGAAGGGGTCAATGCGGTTTCCGTTCCCTTCTTTTTATCGCTCAGGTAAACATCAAAGCCGAAGCTGTCCAAGCCGGTAAAGGACAAGGTCGCCTCGCCGGGAGATTTCGCATTCAAGCCCAATGGCACCGTCGTCGAAGCGAAATCGTTCGAACTGTTCATCAGCAAGGGCTTTTGATTTGTATCCAAGGTATAAAGCGCCAAGGGAAGAGCATCGTAATTTACGAGGGGAAGGTCGCGGCTGTCGGCGCCGGCGGAGGCTTCCAAGTCGTAAGCCAAGGCTGCGGAAGCGGAAGCGGCACCTTCCTTCAGCGTGATTTGCAGCAGGCCGCCCGTAAGTAGATTGGCCGCCCTGAGCGTATAAGAAGCGGAAGGCTTCGTCGTAGTAAACGCAGGCGACATCTTCAATTTGCACAAGCGTTCCGTGCCAAGACCAGCCGTCTTGGCAACGAGGAAGGATTGCAAGGGTGGAATCAACCCGCCCGACGACATCTTGCTGTCCGGGTCGGAAAGCAGGTAGCGGCCGTTCGTTCCGCCGAGCACAGCCACGAAGCCGTCGTTCACATTACCGTTCCAGATATAATAACCCTCCCGGATACTGTCGGCATTGGCCGCATAGAAATCCGAGAAATTCAAATAAGCCAGATAGGGATTGACCACTTGCACCAGCGACATGCCGGCATTGTCGGCCAGCGGCATATCAAATTGGCCGGAAGTATCCAGCGTCTGCCCGTCGGTGACGAAACGGCCGGCTTTGTCGCGGGACAATGGCCCGGAGACTGTTCCCGTACCGTCTTCGTAAGTCGTATTGGATTTTGGGAAGCACAAGCTGCTGTCGCGATTTTCCGAAGTAGGTGTGAACATGAGATTAAAGGGCACGAAGGGAGAGAGGGGCAAAGATACCGACCCGAGGGAAGCGGTGAAGGTATTGGTTGCCGCAAGGCCGCCCTTATCCAGATGCTGGAAGAGGCTGAGCCGGAAATCGCTCCAACGCGGTGCGCCGGAAACAGGGTCTGTGAAATGGTAGTCGCCGGAATACATGTCGAGAAGAGGAGCCGACCACATCAGGTAGCGGCCCTTTTCTGAAGGCTTGAGCTTAAATTTCACCCGAGCGGCGCGGTAATTCAGCCGTTGCGGACTTTTCAGCATGGCCCGGTCTTGCAAGTCGATGTCGCGACAATAGGCCGAGTCCGTCAATTCCGGATAATTGTCCACGTTGGAAGGAATCGTCACGTTGCTGCAGGATGTCGGCGCATAGTCCACCGGCATTTCGCCGTCCTTGGACACCAGCACCCAATTGCCGGGATTGCCCCAATCGTTATTGACCTGTCCCGTCCAGCGCAGTGCTTCGCCCGTGCCGCCGTCAATTTTTCTAATGCTCAGCCTTCCCTGCGGGAAATACTGGCCTTGCAGACTGTCGTCCGCGAAGGAGGCCGTGACTTTCGGCTCGACCATGTAGACGGAATCGCCCGAGGCGAAGCCGAAGGAGATGTGGCGCAGGGAATCCGTTTGCAAATAAGTGCTGCTGTCGGCCATAAACCAGCGGAAGACCACGCCTGCGGGTTGCGCCTTGAGGCGCAGCTCGTATTCGGGGGAACAGGTGGCCGCCCCGTCTGCGAATTGCAAGACGTAAATGTAAGCGGTCTGTATATCCACCTTCGTCGTTCCGTCGTCAGGGTCTTCGAAGATGACCCTGTATTGGAAGGAATCGATGCTGTTCACCAAGCTTTGTGGTTGCAGGCTCCGGTAATTCACCTTCAACTTGTCGCCCTTGCCGAGGAGGGTCAGGCGGCCGGCCGTCGGTGGCCTGTAAATGACAAGGCTGTTCAACGTGTGCTTTGCCGTATCGTCAAGCAGTGTCCAAGGGTAATAGCTGTCGGGTAAGATGTCGTTGGCGAGCAGGTCAAGCGTCACGGACTGATAAGCCTGTACCGTGGCCAGGTCGGGCAGGAGCTGTGCTTTGGCAGCGATGACGGCATTGTCGCTCCAGTCGCAATCGCGAAATTGGGAAGAGGCCACACCCACGCCTTTGTCCGGTTCGGAAGGCTGGGTATCGTCGTTGATGCCGTAGCGCCACACCCAGGTGCCGGTCGAGGCGTTGCTGTTGTCGCCGAGGCGGAGCAGGTAAATCCCGTTCAGGGAGACGCTGCCGAGGGCGAAAGTGCCGCCCTGGTTCTTATCCAGCATCGGAAGGCTCAGTCGCACTTCGCCGTCGGTCGTGCCGGGGCTGTTGGCCTTGACGGCGGAAGTCAGATAGCGGTCCGTTCCGGCCAGGAAGCATTGACCCAGCGTAAGGGTGCCCACATAATTGGCTTCCGAGGCCAGCCCGTTCTTATAAATGGCAACCGGCGTGTTGACCGGCAAGTCCGCCAAGGCGCCTTCCATGTTGCCGACCGTAAAGCTCAGGGTGTCGTTGCCCGAGACCGTGCCTGAGATTTCCGGCTTGGCCCCGTCGCCGCCCTCAGGCCCTACCAGATAGCCTTTGTTGTAATATACGACCGGCTCGTACATCCTGCCGTATGCAGTAGTCAAGACGTCGGAGAACTTGGTGGCCTGGAGGAGGGTGCCGTTGAAGGGTTGGTATCCGCTTATCAGCTCCTCGTCGGCCTCTCCCTCATGAATGAGGCGCAGATAGGTATACTGCAGCCTGTCTACTGCCGGATAAGTCGAGCCGGAAGCCGGCCGGGGCACTTGCAGGTCGGCCTGTACCTTGAAGGGGTCGTACATGAACTGGTTCCAGAGCGGCAAGGCCGGGGCGAACTTCTCCTTGCTGGAGCCTACGGCGTAAATGAAGCCGTAGTCATTGGCGCCGCCGACGTCGTTGTACCCCATGACTATCATATCGGCCGAGGCGTCGTTGTCGATGTCGGCTATCACCGGATATTCAAAGCCCGTGAACGAACCTACCGGCTGGCTGAAAAGGATGATGTCCGGGCGGTTGTAAGCGGCCGTCGGAGAGCCGGAGCTGACATAATTGGCGGCCACGTAAGGGACTAAGGCCTTGATGATGCGCAATTTCGTCTCGTCGCGGTAACAAATCTCCTGCATGCCGTCGTTGTCGAAATCGAACATGGTAAAGCCCGTATCGACCGAAGAATCATTATGCTCCATGACGAAGGAGACCTTCAGGCGTTTGTCGGCAACGGCGGCCGGCAAGGCGGCGCCTTCGGTCATGCCGGTTGTGTCGGCCGAGAAATCCCAGCTTACAGCGACGATGACACCGTTGCCGCTCGTGCTGCCGGTAGTAGGTATCCCGTCTGAAGCAATACCGGCGACGTTCGGGTGGACAGCGATATTCGAGCGGTTAAGCACGCCGCTCAAGATGGCTATTTCAGGCGCGTAATGCTTGCGGCCGCCGGCATCGAACTGATACTTGCCGTCAATGTCGCCTATATAAACGTAGGAGTTGTTGCCCGTGCTGCCTTCCGTCAAGGGCAAATCCACCTGCTCCATCAAATAGGGCGCAGGCACCGCGTTCCTGACGACACGGCCCGAAGCGTCTTTCACGGAAAAACCGGGGTTCCAAACGCTGACGCGCAACAAGGAGGCGCTTTGCCTTGAGACGGAGACTACGTCGGGGAGGCCGTCGTCATTGATATCGACCACGCCCGTGCGCCCGTCGGCCACACGGCCGGAGAAGTCCAAGGTCCGGTAATTTCCCGTGCCCAGGTCTATTTCGTAATAGATTTTGCCGCCCGCCACGAGGTCGTACTTGCCGTCGCCGTCCATATCATGGACATAACTGAAGTTGATCCATCTATCGGCATTGGCGCGCCAGCCCGTCCCTCCGTCCATGCCCGCAAAGGCATCCGTGCCGAGGATGCCGAGGGTGGCTTTCAGGGCGCCGGTCGTCGCGTCGTAAATATGGTTGTAAACCACGACCTCGGCCGTCCCGTCGCCGTCCATGTCGGCCACCTGCGGGATGGGTTTGTAATAATTCAGCAGGGTGGAACCGTTCGCATCGGCGTAAGAGGTCGTGCTTTTCCATATTTCCTTCAGCCCGGTGATGTTCCGTCCGGCATCCAGCACGACCTCGTAGGAGGCGAGCTGCTGGCTGTAGGAAGCGTCGCTCGTGACGGCCGGGTTGCCGTAGCTGCCCGTGTAATTCACGCCGTAAGCAACGATGATTTCGCCGAGGCCGTTCCGGTTGGCATCGACTAAGGCGAAATGACTGGGCGAACCGTGGTAGCCGCCGGTCAGGGTGTTCGAACGGTTGTTCCAGCGCATCGGCAAAGTGTATTTAAGCACCCGTTTCCCCGTCCGGCCGTCGTAAATGTAGATGTATTCCACGTCCGACCTTTGGTCGGCGCCGTAACCGCTGACGCCGTCATGCGTCCCCTCGGCCACAATTTCCGGATAGCCGTCGCCGTTCAAGTCGCCCACCAAGGGAATAGAGAAACCGTAAAGGCGGTCGTTGCCGTTGACGCCTCCCGCCACCTGGTCGCCTTCGGGCACCACGTAGGGCTTAATGGCCGTATAGGTGGCATTGTTCAGGTAAGCCCCGGTGATAAACTTATAGACGGGAGAGAAGGTGACGGGAGTCATGCGGCCGTAGCAATCCGCGACGGAAGGTTCCACATAGCCGGGAGGCAAGGGGGCGGGCGGATTCCAGAGGCTGTTGTCGTAAACGAAGGTCCTGACGGGGAAGTCGGCCGTATGCGTGAAACCGTAAACATCCTTGGCCGTGACCGTGACGGTGACGGTGTCGGCCAAACCTTCCGCCTCGGAAATGGCCTTGGGCCGGAAGGTGATGATACGGGTATCCGCCACGTCCAAGCCGACCGTGCCGTTGCGCAGCGTGGAA
>JAISGW010000195.1 GCA_031262895.1 Tannerella sp.
CGATTGGGCCTCGCTCTCCGCCAGGCGTTGCCTGTAATAGGCGTAGACCGCTTCCATTTCTGTTCAGGGCTTGGTCAGATAAGAGGACAAGCCTTTGGAATAGACGGTGCGGTGCTTACCCAGCGAGTCGGCATAAATGAAGCAATACTCCAGGCCGGGGATGGTCTTGGCCAGCGCCACGGCTTTCTCCTCGCCCAGCACCATGAAGGTGGTGGCATAGCCGTCGGCCGTCATGCAGTCGTTGGCCACGACGGTGGAGGAAAGGATGTTCTGCGCGGCGGGGTATCCGGTATGTGGGTTGATGGTGTGGGCGTAACGTTTGCCGTCCTTGACGTAAAAGTTGCGGTAGTCGCCCGAAGTGGCTATGCCGCAGGTGCGGCAGGGCGTGAGGATGTCCACGATGGCCTGGTCGGTGCCGTTGGGATCGTCGGCCGGTTTGTTGATGCCGATGCGCCAGCATTCGCCCTCCTGGTTCTTGCCGCGCATGGCTATCTCGCCGCCGATTTCCACCATGTAGTTCTTTACGCCATGGCGTTCCAGCAGTTGGCCGATGACGTCGGAGGCATAGCCTTTAGCTATGGCCGAGAAGTCCAGCATGACGCGCGGGTCGTCCTTCACGATTTTCCGGCCGTCCAGATGGATTTTCTGATAGCCCACCAAGTTGCGGATGCTGTCGACCATCTGCGGCGTGACGCTGTCCATCTTGCTGAAGCCGAAGCCCCAGAGGTTCACTAAGGGTGCCACGGTAGGGTCAAAGGCGCCGCCCGAAAGCCGGGCGATCTCCTCCGCTTTCCTGAAGACGGTGGTGAACCAGTCGTCCACTGCCACCGGCTCGTTGCGGTTTACCTTGGCAATGATGGAGGCCTTGTTGAAAGGATTCAGCGAGAGGTCGAAGGCTTGCAGCTCGTCGCTTATCTCCTGCGACAAGTCGCGCGTGGACTCATATTTGATGTGGTACAAGGTGTGGAACACCGAACCGGTATCCTCGTAATATTGCTTTTCCTTACATCCGCTCAGCATCAGTAAATTGGAGATTAAGACCGGGATTCCGAAAATGAGATTCTTCGCTTTCATAACAAATTTGATTATCGTAATGATACATATTCTATAGCTGGAAAGAGAGCGGCAGCAGGGCGGCGGCGCTTTCTATGAGGACGATTTCCTCCTTGCCGCATAGCAGGAGCTTCATCGGATGCCGGAAGCGCGTCTCCGTCTCGAACATGACCTGCCGACAGGCTCCGCAAGGTGAGACGGATTCCGTTTGCACGCCCTTGTGCAAGGCGGCGATGGCCAGCACCTCCACGCTTTTGTCGGGATGTCGGGCATTGGCGGAGAAGAGAGTGACGCGCTCGGCGCAGAGGCCGGAAGGGTAGGCCGCGTTCTCCTGGTTGTTGCCGTACACCAAAATTTTATCTTCCAACAAGGCAACAGCTCCCACCTGGAAACCCGAATAGGGGGCGTAGGCCGAGGCTGCGGTCGCCAAAGCCTCATCGGCCAAGGCGGCATAAACCGGGTTGCTTCTCTTCAGTTCCTCTTTCGAGAACACCTGCGCTTTTGTTTCAAAGGATAATGTCTTCATTTTTTTGCGGCAAAAGTAGAGGAAAGTTATGAGGATTTGTGTATCTAAAAAAGATTCCTTTCCTTTGCACCGCTTTCAGGCAATGGTTCCTTGGCCGAGTGGCTAGGCATCGGTCTGCAAAACCGGTTACAGCAGTTCGAATCTGCTAGGAACCTCGGATTTTTGCCCGCTTGTTTCCTATTTCGAGGACAGGCGGGCAAAATTTATTACATGACGCAAAATGTACACTTCCATGCCCATATTGAATCTGCCTCCCTTTGAGCCGCGTATCTTGGCGGAAGGGGAGAAGCGGGAAATATTCGACACGCTCCGCCGCAAATACGTGGCACTCACGCCGGAAGAATGGGTGCGCCAACATTTTGTACATTATCTGCTCGAAGAAAAGGGCTATCCTCGGAATTTGCTGGCCAATGAGGTCAGCCTTCAACTGAATGGCTTGTCACGCCGTTGTGACACCCTTGTTTACGACGCTTACCTTCATCCGCTCATGATTGTAGAATACAAAGCGCCCACTTTGCCCTTGCAAGAGAAGGTGTTTGCACAAATCAGCCGTTACAACATGGCGCTGCACGTCCGTTACCTGACCGTAAGCAACGGCATGCAGCATTTTTGTTGCCGCATAGATTATGAAGATTTGAGCTATGCCTTTTTGGAACAGATTCCGAATTACGTGGAAATCGCGAACTCCGGCAAACCTACTGCTTAGCTCATATCGGAAAATGGTATCTCATGGATAAGAAGTATACTTCTATGACGGCTTCGGGCTTATATTTCCGCTTCTATCTGATATTGGTTGCGATTAGGGGAATTGCGCGAAATCAGTTCTCCAAGGAAGCCGGCGAGGAAAAGCTGGGTGCCCATGAGCATGGCGACCAATGAAATATAGAAATAGGGAGAAGTGGTGACCAGCGGGCGAAGGTCACCTTCCATGATGGAAGCAAACTTCATGCCTAACACATAAACCAAGGCGATAAAACCGATGAAAAACATCAGGCTGCCCAGAAGGCCAAAGAAGTGCATGGGCTTTTTTCCGAACTTGGAGGTGAACCAAAGGGTGATTAGATCAAGGTAGCCGTTGACGAAGCGGTTCAGCCCGAATTTCGATTGCCCGTACTTGCGGGCTTGGTGTTTCACTACCTTTTCTCCTATCTTGTTGAACCCGGCTATTTTGGCCAGATAAGGGATGTAGCGGTGCATGTCATTGTACACCTCTATGCTTTTTACCACGATATTCTTGTAAGCTTTCAAGCCGCAGTTGAAATCGTGCAGCCGGACGCCGGAAAAACGCCTCGCCGTTGCGTTGAACAGCTTGGTTGGGATGGTTTTAGACAGGGGGTCGTAACGTTTTTTCTTCCAACCGGAAACCAGATCGTATCCCTCTTCGGTAATCATGCGGTAAA
>JAISGW010000211.1 GCA_031262895.1 Tannerella sp.
TGCCCCAGGGCGAAGAGGGCTTTCTTGAACTCCTCGTGCGTGCCGTCGTAAAGGAAGCGCAGGGTGCGCCCGCGGGAGGTGGTGTTGTCGATGACCTCGGCCACCATGGAATCGTCTTCGCCGAAGTAGAGCTTGTTGCCTATGCGTATTTTACGTGCCGGATCGACTAGGACGTCCCAGAGGCGCAGGTCTTCGTTCAGTTCGCGCAGCAGGAAGACTTCGATGCGGGCGCCCGTCTTCTCCTTGTTGCCGAAAAGGCGCGCGGGGAAAACCTTCGTGTTGTTGAAGGCGAGGACGTCGTCTTTATGGAAATATTCGACGATGTCCTTGAATGTCTTGTGTTCGATGTCGCCTGTCGTGCGGTGCACAACCATCAGGCGGGCCTCGTCCCTGTTCTTGGCCGGATGCATGGCCAGCAGTTCTTCCGGTAAGGTAAATTTGAATTTAGAAAGTTTCATTTCCTACTCCTTGTATGTTTGTTATTCCTTTATCTATGTAAGTTCCGATTTGTTCGACCGGCATGCACATGCCGAGGGTGACGTCTCCTATGCGGGTCCGCCTGAGGGCGACTAAGTGGGCGCCCGAGTTCAGGGCGTGTCCGATGTCGCGGGCCAGGGCGCGTATGTAAGTACCCTTGCTGCATACGACGCGCAGTTTGATGAAGGGCATGGCGTAATCAAGCAGTTCCAGCTCGTCGATGACGAGGGTCTTGGCCGGCAGTTCCACCTCCCGGCCTTTGCGGGCGTCCTTGTAGGCGCGACGCCCGTTCACCTTGACGGCCGAGAAGGCCGGCGGCACCTGCTGAATGGTTCCCACGAAGGATTGCAGCGTCTTTTCCACTAAGGCGCGGTCGATATGCGCTGTCGGATAGACGGCGTCGACCTCCTCCTCCAAGTCGAAGGAGGGCGTCGTTTCGCCCAGCTTAAGCGTGGCTACGTACTCCTTGGTTTGGTATTGGAATTCCTCGATGCGTTTGGTGGCCCTGCCCGTGCAAAGGATGAGCACACCCGTGGCCAGCGGGTCCAGCGTCCCCGCGTGACCCACTTTGATTTTCTTCACGCCCAGCTTCTTCGACAGTTGGTGGCGGAAGCGGTTCACGATGTCGAACGAGGTCCACCGGAGCGGCTTGTCTATATAGACGACTTCTCCTTCTTGAAAATCCATCAGGCTATGTCCAGATTATGTCCGCTCAAAAGCAATACCAGAATCAGGCAGCCCACGATGATGCGGTAATAGCCGAAGGCCTTGAAACCGTATTTGGTGATGTAGCCGATGAAGAAGCGTATGGCGGCCATGGCCACGACGAAGGCGACGAGGTTGGCCCACACGAGGGTGCCTATGTGCGCGCCCAGCACGCTGGCGCCATTAGGCTCGAGGAAGAGCTTCAGCAGTTTCCAGGCCGAAGCCGCGCACATGGTGGGGACGGCCAGGAAGAAGGAGAACTCGGCGGCCGTCTTGCGGTTGAGCTTTTGCGCCATGCCGCCCACGATGGTAGCCATGGAGCGCGACACGCCCGGTATCATGGCGATGCACTGGAAGAGGCCGATGTAAAAGGCTTTCTTCGTGCTCACCTCCTGCGAGGCCTCGGGCCGGTTGAACAGCCTGTCGACGAAAAGCATGAAGACGCCGCCCACCAACAGCATGGCGGCCACCACCCAGACGTTTTCCAGCAGCTCGTCGATGTAATCGTTGCACAAAAAGCCGACGACACCGGCCGGAATGAAGGCGACCAGCAGTTTCCCGTAAAAACTCCAGCTTTGCAGGAAACGCCTCCAATAGAGGCAGAGCACGGAGAGGATAGCGCCGAATTGTATGACCACGGTAAAGGTCTTCACGAACTCCGAACTCTCCACGCCCAGCAGGTGTTGCACGATAATCATGTGCCCCGTGGAAGAGATGGGGAGAAATTCCGTCAGGCCTTCCACGATGGCGATGACGAGGGTCTGGATAATGCTCATTCCTCGGCCTTCTGTCCTTTCTTATGCCAGAGGATGCCGAACAGGACGCCTGCAAAGCCGATGACCGTCACGATGGGTGCCAGCTTGATGCGCCGCGCGCTGAATACTTCCGGATTGAACTTGGTTACGTTATGCGGGTCAATACCTCCTCCGCTCATCAGAGCGAAGCCGATGATAATCACTACCACGGAAATGCCTATCAGCATGAAATTCTCCCGTCCGAGAGCGAAATCCTTTTTTGCCATCTGTCTATATAATTAAATGTAATACATCTTGTCTACTTCCATCCGCAGGAAACGGTTCACGGCAAAGGCCGTCGCGGCAACCGAGAGGAGAATGCCCAGCAGGAAGACTGCGCCGAAGACCATCAGCAGCACGCCCGTATCGAGTAAGTCCGTGAAGTTGGCTATCTGCCCTTGCAGGTAATACAACGTCCCGATGAGCATGAATATTGCCACGATGGAAGCCACGATGCCGCTGATGAGGTTGTACCTGATGAAGGGTCGTCGGATGAAACCGGCCGTGGCTCCCACCAGTTGCATGGTGTGGATGAGGAATCGTTTGGAATAAATCAAGAGGCGGATGGTGTTGCTGATGAGCACGAAGGAGATAGCCGTGAGCATCATTGCCAGCACCAGCAAGATGATGCCCGCGCGGGTCATGTTATCGTTGACCATCTGCATCATGTCCTTGCGGTATAGCACGTCGGAAACGGAGGTGTAGGAGCGCAATTGCCTTTCTATCACTTGCAGGCTGTCGGCGTTGGCGTATTTCGGGTGCAATTTCGCCTCGATGGAGGCGCTGAAGGGGTTGAAACCAAGGAACTGTTCCGGGTCTTCGCCCAGCTCCTCCTTCATCTCTTTGGCGGCCTGCTCCTTGGAAATGTACTGGGTGGACCGTATGAAGGGGAGCGCCTTCAAGTTCTCCTGCACCCGCTTGATGTCTGCATTGCTCAGGTTGTCTTTCAGCATGACGGAAAAGGTCATGTTTTCCTTTACGTAATCCGATAAGTGGTTTCCCAGCAAGGCCATCAGGAAGACAAGCCCCAACAGGAAAAGTACCAGCGCGATACTGATAATGGAGGTGACGCGCGAATTAAAGAAAGAAAGACCCTTCTGCCTTTTATTTTTTGCCATCTGAACTTCGTCCTTGCGGGGTTTGCCTTGCTCCGGGCAAGACTGACCCCAATTTGCCCGCAAAAATAGGTTTTTTTAAGGACTTCTCAACAGGTAAAGTCCTAATTAAAGGAAGATTTCATTTTCCGGGGAGAATGGAATCGCGGAGCACGAGGAGGCTTTCCGGCCCCATGTTGAAGAGCAGGTCCACGATGCTGAGGTTGGGGATGAAGCCGAGGCGTCCGGCGAAGACCTGGTAATAAGGGCGGGCTTGGAAAGCGGGGTCGGGCAGGGGATGGCGCGGCCGGATGACCTCGCGGAAGTCGGGGTCTTCGGGCTTTGCCAGATAAGTGCCGGTCCTTTCGATGACCGGTTGCAGGCCTATAAGATTGCAGACCAGCTCCCGCAAGGCTTCGTTGAAGTCGAGCAGGTATGCGTAAGGCTTTTCGAAGAAGGGGCGGAAGTCGTCGGCGTAATATTCGAAGAAAGGGCTGAGGCCATAGGCCGAAACGAGCGCGTTCCAATGTTGGTGGCGCCAATGGCCGTGTCCGGAGATGCGTATGTCGCGCGTCGGGCATTTAAGATCGTCGCTCTTCTCAACGGGTACGGTCAGTGCCAGCGGCCCTTGGGGGCCGGCGATGAGGCAGCGGTTGCGGTAGCTCTGCTTGACGTAGTGCTCGCAGGCTTCAATACGCACCTCGGAATAAGCATAGAGCTTGCAATAATATTGTACGGGCGCCAAGTAGGCGGTAGAAAGGAGGACGGGGTTCAAGTTATGAGTTATGAATTATGAGTTCATGTCATCTGGCAAAGTGCCGTTGCACGGGTGTAAAGCGCTTATGTCACCCGACAAAATGCCGTTACATGCATGTAAAGCGATTATGTCACTTGGCAAAGTGCCGTTACATGCATGTAAAGCGCTTATGTCACCCGGCAAAATGCCGTTGCATGGGTGTAAAGCGCTTATGTCACCCGGTTTGATGGTTTTCATTTCAATTTCCGAAGTGGAAGAGTTTGAACCAGAGCCGGCCGACGATGTCTTTCCGGGGGATGGGACCGAAATGGCGCGAGTCGGCTCCTGCCTGTGGGTTATCGGCCAAGAGCCAGTAAGCTTTCGCGGGGACGACGAGGGTGTAGGGCTTCGAAGCGGGCGGATTGATGAGGCCCGGCTGTTCTTCCTTGAGCCGCCAGGCCTCGAAAGGCGTGAGGCGGAGGAAGAGTTCTTCGCCCTCGCCCTGCCATTTACGGGCGGGGATGTTTAACCTGTCGAGTTGCAGGCGGAGTTCGTTGGCATTCTCGACAGAGAAGGAGTAGGAGAGTAGGGAGGTGGGCGGCAGGGGGTAAGTCTGTCCGTCGGCCGAGAAGTCCGTGGCGCCGACCCGCAGCGTGTCGCCGGGCAGGCCGATGCAGCGTGCCGTGAGCAGGGCGCGCTTACCGGGGGCGTGGAAGAAGAGGACGTCTCCCCTGTGGATATGGCCGGCTCCGCGGAGGGCCACCACGTATTCGCCCTGCCTGAGGGCGGTGTCCATGGCTTCCGTCGAGATGCGGTAGCTGGCCGCCACATACACGCGCAGCAATGCCACCGCCGCTACCACCAGCACGGCGCCCCACAAGAGACGGGAACTTTTGGTTTGGAATTTCAACTCAATTGATGTTGTCGACTAAGCGGAAGAGGCGGTTCCAGCGGATGCCGCCGTCGAAGAGGCTGCGGTCCTTGTCGAGCGAAAGCCAGATGAAGATGGGCTTGCCGACGATGTGGTCTTCAGGCACGAAGCCCCAGTAGCGGCTGTCGGCGCTGTTGTGCCGGTTGTCGCCCATCATGAAGTAGTAGTTGTAGGCGAAGGTGAAGCTCGTGGCCGGTTTCCCGTTGATGAGGACGCTCCCGTCGGGCTGCACGTCTAACCGGTTGCCCTCGTAGTAGATGCAGCGGCCGTAAAGGGCGAGGTTGCGGGGAGTCAGGGGGATAGTGGCTCCCCGGCGGGGAATCCAGACGGGGCCATAGTTGTCGCGCGACCAACCCGTCTTGTACCCCAAGGGGTAAACATCGTTCTCATACAGGTTGTCGGGTTCGATGAGGATGCGTTTCACCACCGGCAGCTTGGAGGCGATTTCGTAGGCCTTTTGGGTCAGGGGCAGATGATAGACGGGATTGTAGCTGCCCGAGGCGTTGGGCTGGAAGCCCAGATGTTCTATCAGCGCCTTGGAGGTCATCTGCCGGTCGTCGCGGCTGACGTCGAGGAGGCGGAACTGCTCTTCCGTCAGCAGCGAACCGTCGGTCTCGACGAAATAGTTGAACTGCATCTCTTTGGGATTCTTGGCCGCCACACCGTCGATATAGACTTGGTTGTTGACGATGGAGAGCGTGTCGCCCGGCATGCCGATACAACGCTTGACGTAGTTCTCCCGCTTGTCGACGGGGCGGTAGATGATGTCGCCGAAGGTGGCCTTGTCGTTCCACACGCGTTCGCGCCCCAATTCGTGGATGAGCGTGTAGTAGTCGGGGTTGGAAATCTTGCTCGATACCGTATCGCCGGCGGGGAAGTTGAAGACGACGATGTCATTGCGTTTCACCTGCCCCAGGCCGGCTACCCGCTTGTAGCCCCAATGCGGCCAATCAAGGTAGGATTTGCAGCCTAATATAGGCAGCGTGTTTTGCACTAAGGGGAAAGAGAGCGGG
>JAISGW010000218.1 GCA_031262895.1 Tannerella sp.
TGGGGGCATATTCGTCGATATGGGCATCGGCATAAGCCCGGGCATCGGCATCCGATTTCCCATCCACATAATATTCATTGTTATACAAACCGTCCCAGAAAGCCTGGCGGCGATCAGCACCGTTCATGGTCGGACGGTACTTGGTGGCGTAGTTCGACCAGCCCCAGTCGGCACGGAAATTCAAGACGGCCTTGCCTTCACGCCCTTGTTTGGTGGTGATGACGATGACGCCGTTGGCCGCGCGGGAACCATAGAGCGAGGCAGCCGCCGCATCCTTGATGACAGTGATGTTTTCAATATCATCCGGATTGATGGTCGACATGATGTCGGTACCGCTGTCCAAGCCGGAGGAGACGCTGCTCATCACCGGCACGCCGTCGACCACGTAAAGCGGCTGCGTGGAGGCATTGATGGACCCCATGCCGCGGATGTAAACGTTGGTGGCAGCGCCCAAGGCACCCGAAGAGGAATTGACTGAAACGCCCGGTGTGGAACCGTTGAGCAGTTGTTTGAAGTCGGTCGTAGGCAGGTCGGCCTTGCCGGCCATCTTCAGCGTGGAAGCCGAACCGGCATAAGCCGATTTCTTAAAAGTTCCATAACCGGTAACGACGACTTCGCTGAGCGTCTGTTCGTCGGGTTCCATCTTCACACGCAAGGTTTTTCCCGGCACGGCCTTGACATGTTGTACCGTGTAACCGATGAAGGAAAGGCGAAGCGTCACGGCCTTCGACGAGCCGACGCCAATGCGGAATTGCCCGTTAGCATCCGTAATGCCCCCTGATTGTGTACCCTCTACAAGGATATTGACTCCCGGAAGAGGCTGGTTGGTCTCATCAACCACCGTACCGGTAACAGACTGCGCCCTCGCCAAACCACAAAACAGGCAAGCGAACGCAGCCATGGCAACGAGCTTTCGTAAACCCTGGTGCCAAGCATCTTTTCTATGTGCACTCATTAAATTATAGATTAAAAATACGTATCTGTATCGAAAGAAGGATTGTATATCGGGGAACAAAATTATACGTTTTTTTCGACCAGACAATAAAACCAAGGAGAAGATACCGTCCCCGCATTTTCTGAAAAGTTTGCCGCCGTACAGAAAAAATACATACTTTTGTTCTCCGAAAAAAGCATCGACGGGTACATGAAGCCCGGTCAAAGAATAATAAAAATATAGAAAACAGAAGAATATGAAATTCAACGTATCAAGTACAGCACTGTTGGCACGGCTACAATCCATCAGTAAAGTCATTGCCTCCAAAAACACGCTGCCGATTCTGGATTGTTTCCTCTTTGAATTGGCCGAGGATAAGCTCATCATCACGGCTTCCGATACGGATACCCGCATGGTCACTTCCGTGGAAGTGCAGGAGGCCGAAGGCGCCGGTTTATTCGCCGTTCCGGCGAAAATCTTACTTGAACCGCTGAAAGAACTCCCCGAACAACCCCTGCACTTCGACATCAACGACGAAGACCTGCAAATCAAGCTCTATTTCCAAAACGGGAAATACAATTTCGTGGGTGAAAAAGGGGATACCTACCCGCAACAAAAACCTTTGGGCGACGACTTCACCAGCATAGAAATGGGCGCCCAAACCCTGCTGGGAGGCATCAACCGCACCATTTTTGCCACCGCCGACGACGAGCTTCGCCCCGTGATGAACGGCGTCTATTTCGACATCCATGAAGACGATCTCACCTTCGTCGCCTCCGACGGCCATAAGCTGGTGCGCCTTTGCAACAAGTCCATCCATTCGCCGCAAAAAGCCTCTTTTATCCTGCCGAAGAAACCGGCCAACCTGCTGCGCAACATCCTGGCCCGCGAGACCGAAGTCGTCAGCATCCGCTTCGACGACAACAATGCCTATATCAACTGCCCCGGTTTCGAGATGGTCTGCCGGCTGATTGAAGGGCGCTACCCCAATTACAACAGCGTCGTGCCGATAGACAACCCTTACCACGTCACCATCGACCGCATCTCCCTGTTGAATGCGCTCAAACGTGTTTCCGTCTTTTCCAATGCGGCCTCCAGCCTGATTAAAATACATGCCCAACCCGACCTGCTCATCGTTTCCGCGCAAGACCTGGACTTCTCCACCTCCGCCGAAGAAAAAATAACCTGCAGTTATGACGGCGACGAGCTGAAAATCGGATTCAAGGCTACCTTCCTGATTGAAATCCTCGGCAATATCGCCTCTGAAAACGTGGTGCTCGAACTGGCCGACCCCTCCCGTGCCGGACTGATTTTCCCCACCGAAAACGAAGCCGACGAAGACCTGCTGATGTTGCTTATGCCCATGATGTTGAACGATTGATGAAACATTTGGCCACATGCAATTGAACCTGAAGAATCCCCTCGTCTTCTTCGACCTGGAAACGACCGGCGTCAACTTAGTCAAGGATAGAATCGTAGAAATCTCCTTTGTTAAAGTCTCCCCCAACGGGAAAGAAGAATCAAAAACGCGGCGCATCAACCCCGGCATACCCATACCGGCCGAGTCAACCGCCATACATGGCATCACCGACGCAGACGTAAAAGATTGCCCCAGTTTTAAGGAAATAGCCAAGTCCTTAGCCGCACAGATAGAAGGCTGCGATTTGGCCGGCTTCAATTCCAACCGCTTCGACATCCCCATGCTGGCCGAGGAGTTCCTGCGCGCCGGCGTGGACATTGACCTGAGCCGCCGCAAATTCATCGACGTACAGACCATCTTCCACAAGATGGAACAACGCACCCTGGCCGCCGCCTATAAATTCTATTGCGGCAAAGACCTGGAAAACGCGCACTCGGCCGCTGCCGACACGCAGGCCACCTACGAGGTGCTCATGGCGCAGTTAGACCGTTATCCGAGCCTGAAAAACGACATGGCCTTCCTTTCCCAGTTCTCCGGCTACAACAATAATGTGGACTTCGCCGGACGGATGATTTACAACGACAAGGGAGAGGAAGTCATCAACTTCGGCAAACACAAGGGCAAGTTAGTGACCGACGTCCTGCGTGACGATCCGGCGTATTACGACTGGATTATGCGGGGAGAGTTCACGCTCAACACTAAACAAATGCTCACGAAAATAAAGCTGCGTGCCTTCCATGCTAAATGACAGGCACCTCATCCTGGGCATCACGGGCAGCATCGCCGCCTGCAAGGCGCCGGCGCTGGTTCGCCTTTTCATCAAACGAGGCGCGGAAGTCCAGGTAATCATCACGCCGGCAGGCAAAGAATTCATCACTCCCCTGACCTTGGCCACGCTCAGCCGCAAAGCTGTCATCAGCGATTTTTTTTCCCGGCGCGACGGCAGTTGGAACAGCCACGTGGACCTCGGCCTTTGGGCCGATGCCATGCTGATTGCGCCGGCCACGGCCTCCACCATAGGGAAAATGGCCAACGGCATAGCCGACAACATGCTTTTGACCACTTATTTCGCCTGCAAGGCGCCCGTCTTCGTGGCGCCCGCCATGGACCTTGACATGTACACCCATCCTGCCACGCAAGCCAACTTGGACAAGTTGCGCGCTTACGGCAACCGCATCCTTGAACCGGCTTCCGGTGAACTGGCCAGCGGCCTCGTCGGCAAAGGAAGGATGGAAGAGCCGGAAGCCATCGTACAACAGCTCGACGACTTCTTCGAAAAGCAGGCGGAAGGCGGCCTGCAAAAAAAAAAGATACTCCTGACGGCCGGGCCGACTTATGAGAAAATAGACCCCGTACGTTTCATCGGCAATTATTCCTCGGGAAAGATGGGCTTCGCCTTGGCGGAGGTTCTGGCCGAAAGGGGCGCCGAGGTGCAGCTCGTCAGCGGCCCCGTCACCCTCAAGACGCGACACCCGAACATTAGGCGGATTGACGTGGAGTCGGCCGAGGAAATGCTGGCCGCCGCGTTGCGGGAATTCGGCGATTGCGCGGCCGCCATCCTCTGCGCCGCCGTGGCCGACTACCGACCGGCCGAAACGGCTCCCCAGAAAATCAAACGCGAAGGGCAGGAAGAACTGGAACTCCGCCTCAAGGCCAATCCCGACATAGCCGCCACCCTCGGCGCGCGCAAACGACCTGGCCAAATATTGGCCGGCTTCGCCCTTGAAACCGAACACGAACTTTCCCACGCCGAAGGCAAACTCCAACGGAAGAA
Organism: Tannerella sp.; assembly: GCA_031262895.1. Taxonomy (GTDB): domain Bacteria; phylum Bacteroidota; class Bacteroidia; order Bacteroidales; family Tannerellaceae; genus JAISGW01. The sequence goes on from JAISGW010000218.1 coordinate 4,129, forward strand.
CTTCGACTTCATCGTACTCAATTCCCTGCGCGACAAAGGGGCCGGTTTCCGCACCGACACCAACAAAATCACGATAGTCGACAGCCGGGGCCAAATCCTCGCCTACCCCCTGAAATCCAAACGCGAAGTGGCCGAAGACATCGTCGGCAAACTAACTTCTTATTTTCAATGAACCGTTTCAAAACCTGGGTCGCGCTCTGCTTCCTCCTGCTTGCCCCCGGCCTCCGGGCGCAAGAATTAAACATGACGATCAGCATCAACAGCGAAAAGGTGCAGGGCACCAACAAGCAAATCTTCAGCACCCTGCAAAAAGCCTTGACCGAGTTCGTCAACAACCGCAAATGGACCGACGCCCATTTTTCCACGAACGAGAAGATAGACTGTTCGATGACCTTTATCGTCAACAGTTACGACGAGAGTACAAATGCTTTCAAGACGCAGCTCCAGGTGCAGGCCCGCCGCCCCGTCTACAACTCCAGCTATTCGACCACTACGCTCAACTTCCAGGATGCGCAGGTGGACTTCAGCTACGTGGAGTTCTCCCCCCTGCAATACGCCGCCAACACTTTAGACAACAACCTGACGGCTACGGTCGTCTATTACGTCTACCTCATTCTCGGCATTGACTTCGACAGCTTCTCGCCCCGTGGCGGGACGTCCTATTTCCAGCAGGCGCAGCAAATCGTCACGATGGCGCAGTCGCAGCCCGCCTGGACCGGCTGGAAGGCTTTCGACAGCCCGCGCAACCGCCATGCCGTTATCACTGCCATCATGGAAGACGAGGCCGGCGGCCTGCGCGACATGTGGTACAATTACCACCGCAAGGGCCTCGACCAGATGGCCGCCAACCCGGAGCTGGGCCGCAACACCATCATCGCCTCCCTGCAGGCCTTGGACGCCTACTACAAGACGCGGCCCACTTCCGTGCTGCTCCAGATGTTTTCCGACGCCAAGCTGGCCGAAATTGTCGCCATCTATTCCAAGGCCAATACGCAGGAGAAGCAGGACGGCTACAAGCTGCTGTCGAAGATTTACCCGACGGCCGGTTCGAAGCTGGACGCATTGAAACAATAAATTTCCCGATTGTGCATGTTAAAATCCCTCTCTATACAAAACTTCGTCCTGATTGACCGGTTAGACATCCGCTTCGGCGAGGCATTCAGCGTCATCACGGGCGAGACCGGCGCGGGCAAGTCCATCATACTGGGCGCCCTGGGCTTGGTGCTCGGGCAACGTGCCGACGCGCGCAGCCTCAAGGCCGGAGCCGACAAATGCGTGGTGGAGGCCGTCTTCGACATCTCTCCTTACGGCCTGGAGCCTTTCTTCGAGGCGAACGATTTGGACTACGAGGCTTCCGGGAGCTGCCTCCTGCGCCGCGAGCTAACCGCCTCGGGCAAGTCGCGGGCCTTTGTCAACGACTCGCCCGCCCCGCTTTCCATAGTCAAGGAGCTGGGCGCCCGCCTGATTGACATCCACTCGCAACACCAGAACCTGCTCCTGGCCGACGCCGGCTTCCAGCTCCGCAGCCTCGACATCATGGCGGCCAACAAGGAGCCGCTGGAAAAATACCACAAGGACTACGCCGCCTGGCAAGCCCTCTGCAAGCAATGGAAAGCGCTGGGCGAGCAGGCCGCACAGGCCCGCCGCGACGAAGACTACCTGCGCTTCCAACTCAAGGAGCTGGACGAAGCCCGCCTTGAAGCGGGCGAGCAGGCTGCACTCGAGGCCGAACAGGAGCGCCTCGGCCATACGGAAGAAATCAAGACCTCGCTTTACAAGATAGCCGCCCTACTCGATGCCGAGGAAACGGGCGTGCTCGGCCAGCTGCGCGAGGCGCTGTCGGCGGCCGAAGCCGTCAAGACCTACTATCCAGCCGTGGGCGAAATGGCCGGACGCCTCGACTCGGCTTACCTCGACCTCAAAGACCTGGCCGACGAGGTGAACGTCCGCAAGGAGGACGTGGAGTTCGACCCCGAACGCCTCGCCTGGGTGGGCGAACGTCTGAACCTCCTCTATTCGCTGGAACAGAAGCACCGCCTCGACTCCGTGGAAGCCCTCATCGAAGAACGCGAATCCTGCCGCGCCCGCCTGAAGGAATTAGACAACTCGGAAGAGCAGCTCGCCGCCCAGAAGGAAGCCTGCGACAAGGCGAAGGGCCAACTCCTCGAAGCGGCCGAAAGCCTCTCGCAGGGGAGGCAGGCCGCCGCCGAGACCCTCGCCGGGCAGTTGACCGAAGACCTCGCGCGCCTCGGCATGCCCAACACCCGCTTTCGCGTTGACTTCCGCCGTAAGGAGGAACCCGAAGCCGAGGGCGTCGACGAGGTGCGCTTCCTCTTTTCCGCCAACAAGAACGCCCCCCTCGAACCTGTCGCGCAGACAGCCTCCGGTGGCGAAATCTCCCGGCTCATGCTCTGCCTGAAGGCCATGATAGCCCGCTTCACCGCCTTGCCGGCCATCATCTTCGACGAGGTCGACACCGGCGTCTCGGGCGACATCGCCGACAAGATGGGCAACATCATGCAGGAGATGAGCCACCACATGCAGGTCATCGCCATCACCCACCTGCCGCAAATCGCCGCCAAAGGGGAAGAGCATTTCTTCGTCTACAAAAAAG
>JAISGW010000220.1 GCA_031262895.1 Tannerella sp.
GTCTGTCAAATAAATATTTACATGAAATGAAAAAAAATACCACGTAGCTTTGGATAATCAGACGCTTTATTTACTTTTGCGGCCAACAACTATCATGTGAAAGTTCATATATATACATATACACAAAACAATGACAAATGAAAAGCATTTGTAAATATTCAGTGTGTGACTTCTTTCTTTTGGCGTGGGCCTGTGTCCTCGCTCTCTTTTTGGGCGCAAGTCCGGCGGGGGCGATTACTATCTCGCACGATATATCACAGAGTCACCTTCTTCTTTATCCCGGTTTGTATGATGGCGACACCATCCACGTTACCGGAAGCACGAGTGATTATAAAGTCATAGTCGGTTCCGGCTGGCATGGCACACTGCTCTTGGACAACGTGACGATTAGTTCCAGCGCTCCGTACACTTTTTCTACTACTTCTTATCCCAATCTGTTGAACGGGGCAGGGGAACGAGTAAAGACGGGTTCACCTATTGCCATTATGGGGAAGAACAGCCCCATGAGCAAAACGGCCTCTTTCTATGATTTGACACCCAATCAGCATCCGGTAACGAAAGTCAATATTATTCTTAAAGGTGTAAACAGCCTGACTTGTTCTACTACTGGCATCACCGGTCCTAATAGTGCTGCGTACTATTGCGGATTGCAAGTGGATAAAGGGGCTATCATTTATATCAGCGCAATCAATCCAGACGATAACAGCAGTGGTAGTTTGAAGGCTTACGCTGTTAATAGTAGCACCGGCGGTGCTGGTATAGGATCCATTTATTTTGGTCATCACTCTCTGACCGACACTGGTTCAGCAGATAATTCAAACCAAGGAGCTACATCTAAAGTGATTCCGGCTGGTTATCCGAATGACCCGACCACGGGCGGCGGTGATGTCATTGTATCTAGTGGCACGCTGGATACGAGAGGAGCACACGGTGCAGGTATTGGTGGCAGCTATGAAGAATATTACGACGGCTACATCATTGTTTATGGCGGACACGTGAAATGCAACTCGGTATGGCATGCCGCAGGCATAGGTGGTGGCTGTCCTAACGGCACTGGTGTGATACCGTATTATCCGGAGACGGGTGCCATATACGTAATTCCTCCCGCGACGATTGACGGCCAAGGGGCAGAGTCCAACACTGATCATCCAGACCCTACGGGTGTAGAAACCGTTGCCACTTATAATACTCTCGCCGGTTCGAACAGTGTCGTCTACTTGAACGACCCGCATAAATACACCATTGATGTGCATACGGACGATTACCAGGTGGGCGCGAAAATCTATCTCGACCTCACCGACACGCAAGGCAAGAACGGGGCTTGGAGCCTGAAGCAGTCGTTCGATAACCTTGGCTTGAATTCTACCTACTTGACCCACGTTTATGTGGGCACGACCACGGCCGACCCTTTGGATGGCGGGCGCGGGCATTTCTACATGACCGGCGAATTGCAAGACTCAACTACTTTCTTTACCGACGCCAGCAGCCAGACCGATTCTATCTGGGGGCGCCCTTACTTGGCCACCAAAGACATCGTTGCCTCGAACAACTCTCCGGCGACAAGCCGTTTTAAAAATGGCTATCACGAAATTATCCTCAAGCACCTTGAGACGAACATCCAGTTCAAGGATTACCCTTCCACTCCCTTAGAGGCCGACAAATACACGGCGCATGAGGCCCTGAAGAATTCCTTCCAACTGCGCATCATTTACAATGACCCCATCAACATGAGCAACCTGACCTGGTACCTCCAGCAGGTTTACCTGGGAGGCAGTAGCGATTTCGCAGGCATGTATTTCTTCAAAAACTTGAACGATACCCTTGAGTCGGACGCCATGACTACGCCGACGGTCATGCCCGTCAGCGGTATCACCGGCGACATTCCCGATACCTTCTATGTGCGTACGCCCTTGAAGGTAGACAAAGGTCCCGGCGCATACAGTGACGTCATCATGGTGACCGGCGACTGGAAATACGGTGCCCTGACCGGTTACATCCGACGCATCCTCGACCAGAAGGTCGTTTTCAATGATACAGGTACCAACGACTACATTTTAGTGGACGCAGCTCCGAACAAGCACTATTGGGATAAGGCCAGTGACGGCTCGGTCAACCTGACGTTGAGCATCAGCCACGACGGCATCCCCTCGACCTCCACCAGTTCCAACGCTTATAACCCGACGGACGTGGTGGCCAAATATCTCATCAGCACGGAGCCTGACTACGACAAGGCCGTGGCCGCCCTTCCGGTAGCCGACTGGCCGGCGGCCGACACGCTGCGTATCCCGCAATATGGCGACTCGACCCGTACCGCAGCGGCCTTCACGCAACAAGGTAAATTGTCCTTTGTCAAGCAAACGACGGCGAAGTTCGCCGGCATGTCAAGCGGGAAATACTACATTCATTGGTATGTGGAGTCGGGCGTGGTCTATGCACACGGCACCTCGGTCATCAACGATACGCCGGTGCGTGGCAGCGGCTTTGGCCCCTATACGATAGCCGGCCTGCAACGTGATTTGGCTACCGTGCAGCAATACGGCACGGTGCTGCTCGACCCCTTGGCCAACGATTACCTTGACCCCAGTTTCGTGAGCGGCATCTCCAGCCTGCAGTCGCACATCGTGCAGCAGCCCATAGCCGGCGAACTGGCTTTCCTGGGGCAAAAGGTTTCCTATAAGCATACAGGTAAGGCTTCCTTGGACGCCTCCCATAGCATAGACCATTTTGTCTACTCCCTGACGGTAGACGGCACGGCCCTCTTGGACACGGCCTACATCTACGTCCTGCAAAGCAATAGCGGCAATTTTGCCTCCTGCTCCAGCAACTGCGGTTTCGGTTTGGCCGGCTCGAATGTGAATTATACCTGGTACGACGCCGGCGGCACCAACCTCCTGCAACCGCAGCCCAGCCCTTCCGACACCATCAGCCTGACGGGCTTCACGGCCGACCGCAGCTATCAGGTGCAGCCTACGCGTACAGCCGAGCCGCTCAAGGGCATCGCCTTCCCCAAGGGGCTGCTTAGCATTAAGCACCTGGCTTCGGGAACGAACATGCGCTGGACAGGGCTGGCCGACACAAACTGGTTCAACCCCGACAACTGGGTGCAGATAAAAGGTAGCGGCAGTTTGGCTTATGAGTCGCCGGTTACCTGGGCACCTACCAGTTGCGTACAGGTGGAGATACCCAGCGGGGCGCCTAATTATCCCGAGCTGACGCCGGGCACGACGCCGGTCTGCGACCAGATTCATCTGGGCGACCGCGCCATGCTGAAGAACCCGCAGGTGCTGACCTATTCGGGGGCTTCGGTGGAGATGTCACTGCAACCTTCCGAACGCGACCGCTATGTGATGCTTTCGGCCCCCTTGCAAGACATGGTCTCCGGTGATTACCATTTCATGGGCACCGGCGGAACGGAAGAATGGGGCGACGTGTATATGGACTTTTTCAGCCGCAGCAATACGGGCGGCAATCTGGCCGAACTGAGTTCGAGTACGGGTTCTACCAGCCAAGCCCTTCAATTGGGACGGGCATTCAACATACGCGTAGTCACCACCTCCGTTACACGCGATAGCCTGCTGCGTTTCCCCAGTCCGGACGACAGCTATGCAGGCAGCGTCCAACGAACGTCCAAGGCGCGCTTTATTACCGATGGCCTTGCTTTGGACGCCGAAGGGCGCTTCTCTTTGCCGGTCTTCAGCGGGACGCAAAGCACCTCGGGCAGCAATGCAGGCAGCACCTTGCTGGAAGTGGTCAATCCCTATATGGCTTACCTGCGTGTGGACTCCTTCCTCAACGGCAATCCCGGCCTGACTAAAGGCTATTACATCTGGAACGGCGATTTAGACGCCAGCTTCACGGCCATCGCCTCGGCCGGAGCGCGCTACGTGTACACCCTGCCTGCGGGCAGCCTCACGCTTTCGCCTAACCTGATACCGCCCCTGCAGTCCTTCTTCGTGGCCAAGAAATCGGCCGCCACGAACCTCACGGTCTACATGTCGCCCGCCTGGACGACCACCCGGGCCGACGGCGGCTCCGCCTCCTATCTGCTCCGCTCGACGGCGACACAGGTGACGGGCGGCGGCATCTTGAATGTCACCCTTAAACAGGGCGGTAACACGGCGGTCACGGCTCTGGCCCTTTCTACTACGGCCAGCCCCGCCCGTGGCGACGAGGACTTGCCCGCCCTGGCTTACGTGGAGAATCCCCTGACCTTGTATGCGCTTTCTTCTACCGGACAAGCCATGGCGGTGGACCTCAACAACGACTTCGCTTCCACGCCTACGGCCTTGGGCTTCCGCGCCACTGAAGCGGGACAGGCTACGCTCAGCTTTGCCAACCTGGCTACCTTCGGCTACAAGGTGAAACTGACAGACAAACTGCTGAACAAAACGGTCGAGCTGTCCCCGACAGCCAATACATACACCTTTACTATCGCCTTAAATGGCGGACAGGCGGTGGAGACAGACGACCGTTTTGTCTTGCAGATGATTTATACGGGCAATGGTGTCACTACGGGCACGGAACAACAGGCCGACGCTTCCCTGCGTGCCCTTGCCGTCAACGGCGGACTGCAGTTGTACGGCTTGCTGCCGGGCACGATGCTCCGCATTTATGACGCGGAAGGACAGTTGAGTTACCAGCGACAGGTGACTGCTTCCTCCCTGTCCATTCCCGATTTCCATGGGGATGGCTTATATGTGGTGCTTAACGGCGGGCGTTCCGTCAAAGTGAAATTATAAGCAGGTATGCAGAAGAATTTTTTTTGTTGGTAAGTGATTATCGACTTGTATGTATGTTCTGTTCAAGCCGGGAGAGCTGACCTTACTCCCGGCTTATTTTTTGCCCTGCCCGCTACCTATAACATAGACGTGGAGAAAGACGACATGCAAAAAGGCTAAAGAGGCCGGCGGGAAACCGCCGGCCTCTTTAGCCTTTTGAATAGATAATCACTTAGAGATTGAAGCCTTCGAGGCTGAGGACAGGCTGCTGTCCGCGGGTATCGGCCTCTTGGAACTGCATGTTGATAGTACGTTCCTCGCCCGGCATCAGGAAGATGTAGTTGTCGGAGAAGAAGACCGGCAGGATACGTTGACCGTCTTTCTCGCCCTTGACTTCGAGGTGCAGCATCATGGCCGGCGCCTTCGAGGTATTCTTCAAGGTGGCGGTCATCAGGTAAGTGCCGTCTTTCTTCTGGATGGCGGTAGCGCAGTCGACCTTGGCCTTGGGCACTTGCAGCAGCGCCTTGTAGTTGCCGTCTTCCTTGCCGCGCCAGTAGAAGTTGGTGGAGACGGCTTTCCCGTCCTTCAACAATTTGAGGCGGATGAAATAAACGTCGGCCAGTTTGTCGGGGAATTCCAGCTTGAAAGCCGTCACGGTCTGGTCTTCGCGGACATCGACTTTGGCTTCCTTGCTCCAAACGACCGTGCCGTCGGGGTTGATGAGCTGCGCTTGGGCGGTGAGGCCTTTCTGGTCGTGGGCGTGGTAATTGACCACTTCGATATTATCCCATACGCGGTTCCACTGGATATGCAGGGGTTCGCAGGCCTTCTTGCAGCCGAAGTAGGCGGCTGTCGGGTCGAAATAGTAGTCATACGTTTGCCAAACCATGGAAGGCCAGGCGGGGTGGCTCATCCAGAGCAACATGCCCCGGCGGTACTGGCTGCGCCCTTCAAAGATGCCGCGGTAGCCGTCGTAGTTGATCCATTGCGCCCATTCGGTGAACTGTTTGGCGTCTTTCGGCTTGCCGAAAGCCTTCTCTATCATTTCGTCGAAGGAAGCCGCCGTTTGTGCGCCGGCCAGCGTATAGTCGTGCATGCCGTAGAAGTGGTTGGGCGTCTCCGGGGTGTTGACCGGCAGGAGCTGGTCGGGCTTCAGGGTCTGTTCCAAGCTCTCGTAGTTCATCACGTTAGGCATGCCGCGTTCGCTGTGGAACTTATCATTGCCGTAAAGCAGGAAGTAGTCGCGAGGCGGGAGGGCGCGATAAGGGCCTCCTCCACTGACGACGCCCGAGGCGGAACTGGAGATGTAATGGATGCCCGGATGCAAGTCGGGCAGTTCGGCGCGTATGGCACTGTCGATGGCTGCGGGCGGATTGCCCTCGTTACGTCCCACATACAGGGCAATGGAAGGATGGTTGCGGATGCGTTTCACGTAGTCTTCCACATTGGCCATGAACATGGCGTCGTCGTCGGGGTCAGGCCCGTCGGAAGGATTGGCCAGCCAAAAGTCTTGCCAAACCATCACGCCGTAGCGGTCGCAAGCCTCGTAAAACTCCTTGTCGCCGGTTTGTCCTACCCAATTGCGTATCATGGTGAAGTTCATGTCGGCGTGGTAATGCACGGCGATGTCGTATTCGCGCTTACGGTAGTTGAGGTTGGATTCGGGGAAGCCCCAGTTGCCGCCGAAGCCAATGAAGCGTCGTCCGTTGACAAAGAGGCTGAGGCGGTCGCTGTCCTCATTGAAGGTCATCTGCCGGATGCCGGTCAGGAAGGAGGTGGAGTCGGAGACGCCCTGTCCGGTTTCGAAGCGGACATGCACGGGGTAGAGGTATTGGTTGCCATAGCCTTTAGGCCACCAGAGATGCGGATGTTCCATCAGCAGTTTCGGATGGTCGGCCGGGCCGAGGCGCAGGGTACGTATCTCCGCCGGCTTCAAGGTGACGTCTTGCGAAAAATCCACCGGGCCGATGCTGCCTTTAAAGGTGCCGCTGATGGCCGATTGGGTATGGTTCATCAGGGTGGCCTCGACGAAGAGGCTGGCCTTTGTCGTGTCGGGCAAGTTCAGCGTGGCGCAGACGAAGGGGTCTTCTATGCTGATGGCGCCGGTATGGGTCAGGTAGACGTCGTTCCAGATGCCGATGTCGCGTCCGCGGATGGTCGGTATCCAGTCCCAGCCGATGGTGGCGTGGAAGGTGGGGTTGTCACGGCCCGGCACGCCGCCGTTCTGGTCGGTGCTGTAAGCGGTCTGCTCCTTGACGGCGCCCTGGTTGGCGTTACGGATAATTTCGACGGCCAAGGCGTTGCGTCCGGGTTTGAGGACATTGGTGATGTCGAACTTACCGCGTTCGAAGGCGCCTTCTATGCGCCCGGCTTTTTGGCCGTTGACGAAGACATTGGCCTTCCAGTCGATGCCGTCGAAGTTGAGGAAAACCTGTCCACCTTTAAAAGAGGCCGGCAGTTCGAAGGCGTCGCGATACCAGAAGTCGGAGTAGAAATAGGATTCGGAAATCTGCAGTTGGTTATCCGAGTAGTTGGGGTTCGGCAGGGCGCCGATATTCCAATAGCTGGACAGCACGGTGGAGGGTACGGTGGCGATAATCCAGCCTTCGGGTTGGAAGTCGGGCTTGGAGATATCCTCGCCTGAAGCTTTCACTTCCGAGGCGCGTTGCAGCTTCCAGTCGCCGCGGGTGAGGGAGAGCCGGTTCCCTTCGGCCGCCGGCTGGGGCTTGGCCTGCGGTACGAGTCCGCCCTTGCCGTAAACTTCCAGTTCGGAGAGCACATAAGGCCGGTTGTTGGCGGATTTGGTCATCAGTACGCGCAGGTAACGTCCTTTGCCCTCGTGCTTGAGGGCGATTTCGTCGGTCAGGCCGTTGCCGCCGGGCAGGCTGGCCAGGTCGTGCCATTGCCGGGCGTCGTCGCTGCTCTGGATGTGTCCGGAAACGGCCTTGTTTATCCAGAAGAGCTTCACCTTATTGAAGGAGGCGGGGGCGCCGAAGTCCACATAGACCCATTCCTCGCCCGTGCCGGCACTCATCCAGGCCGAGGTGAAATGTTGCGAAGGCAGCATGTCCAGCTCCTTGTTGCCATTATAGAACTGCCAGCTCCCGAAGGCCCATTCGTCGGCTGCGGCCATCTTCATGCGTATCTCGTAGTGGGCGTACTGTTTGGCACCTTTGAAGTCGAAACTTTGGGCGAGCAACCGCGTAGGCTGGGGTTTGCCGAAATGGAAGGAGAAGGAAGGCTTGGGTGCCTTGGGGTCGACAGGCTTGGCCGGTTTGGGTGCCCGGTAAGGGCGCTGCGGGGGTGCCATGCCGATGAAGCCGGCGCCTTTCTCGCCGCCGAGTTCTTCCCAGTTCGTGCCGTCGTTGGAGCCGTAGGCGCTGATTTCGTAGCCGCCGGCTTTCTTGTCGTCGTAGCTGACGGAGCCGCTCAGCTTCATGCCGGTCGCCGTCAGGGGAAAGTTGTTCAGGTCGAGACGGAGGGTGACTTCACCGCCCTTGACGCGGTAGCGCGAGTCGGGCTTGCCGTCGAAGAGCCATTCCCTTTCGTTCTTCTTCAGGTCGCCCGCCTGGGTGCTGACATTGATGAACGCGGGCATGGCGGAAGCCTTCAGGCCGTCGGTGACTAACTGGGCCGTCAGGTTGTAGTCATAGCTCGAGGAATGGTAGGCGGCCTTGTGCAGGGCTAAGTTGCCGTAAGCCTTGTCCTTGACCAGCACCGGGCCGTCGTATTCGGCCGGGTCGCCGGGGTAAACGCCTATGCCGCGGGTATAGGTGCCGTCCGGACTTCCGCCGCCGGAACTGCAAGCCGCCAGCCAGAGGGCGGCCGCCGGCAAAAGAAATGGAAGAAACTGCTTCATTTATCTTTAAAATTTAAGGATTTATATGGGCACGAAAATAAGGATTATTTTGCAAACCTGTGAAAACTTTATCGCTTCGAGGGGACGAGATTGCCGCCGCAGCATACAATAAAAACGGGGAGGAGGAAGTTATCCTTTCGACTGTTTCATTTAAACCGTGAACCCATGAAATCGAATCATTTCTTTGCCTCGCTCAAGCAGGCGGCCGGGAGCCTCCTCCACCGCTTCCCCTTCCCTTTACTGGCCGTTCTCGGCTTTTCTTTCCTCTGCTTCAGACAGGCGCTCTTGCCCTCTGACTCCGATGAGCAGCTCTTTTGCTGCTGGGTGTTTTTCGGTCTGGGCTTCCCCCTCAGCCTGGCGGCCACCCTGTGGTTCGAGACCTTGAAGCGGCGGAAGCTTAAAACAGTGCTGGCCGTCCTTCTGTGCATAGCCTGGCTTCTCTATGCCTTTTATCTTTACGCCGGAACGGAATTTCCACGGTATTTGGACATGGACCAGCGCGACACTTATTTCTCGCCGGAACTGCTGGCCATCGGCCTTTGTTCCACGCTGGCCGTCTTCTTCCTGCCCTACCTCGGCAAGCGGGCCGACGACGCCTTCTGGCGCTTCGCCCGACAGGTCATCACCCAGTTCCTTTGTGCAAGCTTTTTCGGCCTCGTACTGCTCGCCGGACTTTTAATCGCCCTGCTGTCCATAGAAAATCTCTTCGACTTGCAAGTGCACGGCTGGATGTACGCCGACCTGTATATCTTCAGCTTGGCCCTGTTCGCCCCGCTGTATTTTCTGGCGCACATCCCGTCCGGAACGGCAGAAGTCGCGCCGCCGACCATGGACCGGTGGCTCAAAGTGCTGGGCATGTACATCCTGGCGCCACTCGTCGGCCTGTATACATTAATAATGTATGCCTATCTGCTGCGCAGCCTTGTCGGCTGGGAGCTGCCGAGGGGATGGGTTTCCTTCCTGGTATCACTGCTCATGCTGGGCGGTTTGACGGTCATCGCCATTTTGTATCCTTTGCCGGCCGGAGGAAAACCGCGGTTCTGGCCGGTACTGTCGCGCTATTTCGGCCTGCTGGCGCTGCCCCTGCTCCTGTTGATGACTGTAGGCATCCTGCGCCGCTTCTCCGACTACGGGATGACGGCCAACCGCTGCTACGTTCTGAGCCTGAACCTTTGGTTTTATGGCGTCGGCCTGTACCTGTACCTGACGCGAGCCAGGAAACTGAAATGGATTGTCTGTTCTTTTGCCCTGCTCTTTTTCCTTACGTCGGTAGGCCCCTGGAGCTTCACTCGCTTGGCCGAACGTGCCAGGGAAAAGCGCCTCGAAGCGCCGGTAAAGGCGCCAAAGGAAGAACCGGCCGCGGCCGCCGAGCAAAGCCGGCCCGAGAAACCGGAGAAAAAGGTGGATTACCTGAGCTTCGCGTTTCAGCTCGAAGACGCCCAAATCCTCCGCATCCAAGGATACGAGGCCTTTGTGTCCATGGATTTCTCTTCCGGCGACAGCACGCATTACCGCCTGCAAAAAGGCATGCTTTGCCTCAAGGACAGCCTGGGGCGTACGGTTTTTACCTTGCCGGTCAAACAGATTGCCTTGAAACTGCAGCAACGCGGAGACGAGAACCGCGACGGCTTAGTCAGGGGGAAGCGCTACCTCTTCTTCATCAAGAACCTGTCGGCCGCCTATTACCCGCAGTCGGACAGCTTGGACTTACAGTACTTGGAAGGCTACCTTTTCTATAAGAGGAAACCGTGAAGAAATTCACGGCCTCAACAATTCGATAGTCGGCTTGCATTGGACAATGTGGAAAAAAAGTTTTTCCATGCTTACACCACCTCGTCATACGTATTCATATTCAGCTGCTTAGGTATGACGGAGGCTTTCGTCACCGCACCGGTTTTGGCCTTCGGCAACGAATCAAGGTTTCACGACGATAAGGCAACGTCTTGCGGCGAAAAATCAACGTCTCGCGGCGAAATCTCAACGTCCCGTGACGGCGGGACAACGGCTTGCGGCCACGAAACCTTATGTCGTTTCAATAAAGTCCGAAGCCTTCAAATATAAGTTCCAGATTTTCGGAAAAACATAGGACTTTTGGTCGCTAAAAGTTCCATGTTTTCGCGCAAACTCCCTACTTTTTGCAGCCGGGAAGGAAATAGGCCGGTGACGAAGGTTTAGTCAGCCTTATCTCATTATGAATCATCCGCTTACAAAGGTTGTCTTTACGAACTGAAAACTTGATTTCCGCTCTCCGGCAAGCGACGGGAAGACTGCTTCCCTGCGGAATTTGCATTTTTCACTGACACGACAACGAAAAGTACTTGCGAAAGTTGGGTTAAATAATTTGGCTGTATGAAAAAAGTAAGATATTTTTGATGGCCTAAGTAGAAAAACATGGTACTCAACAAAATTAAGTTGAACAAGCTCGGGAACAAGAATCTCTCCAAAAGGACTATGAAGTCCGTAAGAGGGCGCTTGCATAGGTGGCTGTTTGCAGTTCATAATTTGTGGGAGCTTAAACAAGGAGAGGGAGCTGGGCAAATTCCGCTCCTCTCTAATAAATAAACTTACTTGCATGAAAATGTATAAAAGACCAATTCTGATAGCAATGCTGAATGCGGTTTCTTTTGTTTACGCGCAAAGAATCGCTGTCCCAGAACCAGGCGAATATTTTACCAATACGGATAAATATGAAGTATTGGATACCTGCAAATACGAAATCCATTACAATCTCAGTTACGTGTTGGATACAACCTTAAAGACAATCAAGGCCCCGATAGAAGATGTCTGCGTCCTTCAAATTGGCAAACGCGTCTCAAAGACATATAGCGAAAGCATTTACGAGACGGATTCCATTGACCATGCCGAGATCAAGAAAGGAGCCAATGCAGTTCCCATGTTGCAAAAGGTCGTTCCGCCAGTGGAGGTGTTCAAGGGCTATCCGTCAGGCCAAATGACGGTCACCCACTTGGCGGTGACCTCCGATTTCGTTTTCCGCTACACTGAGCCGGAGCCGAAACAGGACTGGGAAATCGGGACGGCCACGAAGAAGATATTGGGTTACGACTGCACGGAGGCTACCTGCTCTTATCGAGGCCGCGACTACGTAGCCTGGTTCACGACCGCCATCCCACTTGAGGATGGCCCCTGGATGTTCGGTGGCCTGCCGGGACTGATACTGGCCATTCACGACACGAAGAATCAGTACGACTTCCAATGTATCGGTATCAGCCAGCAAAGGGAGCCTATCAAGATGTTTGAAAGAAAATACAAGGTCGGTGAACGTTCGGTAATACGCCGGGACATTTCTCAGATGTATGCCCATTTGAATAATTATATCCCAAGGCTCTATGTGAAGCATCGCTACGGCCCGTTAGAAAAAGTGAGCGATGCCTACATGCCCTATAACCCCATCGAACTGAAATAAAGTATCCCGCCGGTAAAATGCGTAATTTATAACTCAGCTCATAACTTTAACTATCTTTGCGAAAAGAAGGGACCTATACATGAAAACCAAAGTTTGTTTCTGTGCCTTGGCGGCTTTGGAAAATAATCTGTGCTTTTGTCAAATGAGATAATAATTATTAAATTTGCACGTTAAAAGAGTGGAATGAAATTTATGAAATCCATAAAGCCTTTGAGTAATCCAATATAAAAGTGTCGTATGATGAAAAATGAGAAAAACCATTATAAGGTCTTCCTTTTCGACGAGGAACAGGTCGAGGGAAGGCAAATAGAAAGTTATTTGCAGCAAAACGGATTCCAGGTAGATCGTTGCTACAAAGAGGAAGAAGCATATAAGATTTTCAAGCCCAGGACATACCATATTTGCATCCTTTGCTTCGACGGGAAGAAGCAGCGGATAGATTCGGCCTTCCGCCTGGCCGAGAACATACGTTATAACGATTCCCGCTGCGTTATGCTGCTCTTGAGCGGCTACGCTGACGACCACGCGGCCATGGTGGAAGCTTACAGCTTGCATGCCGACCTCTATTTGCGCAAGACGGTTTCTTCGGAGGAATTGCTGGCGCGCCTCAACAACTTCATTCACCGTGTATGGCAAGGGAGGGGAGAAAACGCCTGCTACCAGGTCGGTCGTTATCGCCTGAACTGCGAACGCCAAACGCTTTCCTTTGACGGCCAAACCGCAAGGATTACCACCAAGGAGTGCGACCTGATGCATTATTTGTGCGCGCATCTCAACGGCCTTTCCAGACGGAAGGACTTGCTGCTCTTTGCCTGGAACGCCAATACCCGTGGCAATGCCCGCAGCCTCGACGTGTACATCAACCGCCTGCGCCACCTGCTGGCCGGAGACAAGCGCATCCATCTCCTCAATGTGCACGGCCTGGGCTACGAACTGCTGTTCTCCGAGGCCGAAGAAGAAAAACAATAGTTTTTTAAGGGAAAGCTTGCAAAGCCCAAATATAGCCTCTATCTTTGCCGCCGCAAATGAGGAAATGACTCCGTAGCTCAGCTGGCAGAGCAACTGACTCTTAATCAGTGGGTCGAGGGTTCGAACCCCTCCGGGGTCACTTTCGCAACGCAAAAGCGTGAAAAACTTATGTATAGGACGAAAACTTGTGGCCAATTGCGGATAACCGATGCCGGGCAAACCGTTACTTTGGCCGGCTGGGTGCAAAGAACCCGCAAAATGGGCGGCATGACATTTGTAGACCTCCGCGACCGATACGGCATCACCCAATTAGTTTTCAATCAAGAGACCGACACTGCCCTTTGCGAGCAAGCCAACAAGCTGGGACGCGAATTTGTCATCCAAGTTATCGGCCAAGTACAGGAGCGCTCAAACAAGAATCCACACCTTCCTACCGGTGAAATAGAAATCATCGTTTCCCAACTCCATATATTGAACACCGCTTTGACGCCACCATTCACCATCGAAGACGAGACGGACGGTGGCGACGACTTGCGGATGAAGTACCGTTACCTGGATTTGCGGCGACCTTCGGTGCGTTCCAATTTGGAACTCCGCCATCGCATGACCATAGAGGTGCGCCGTTATCTTGACGCCCAGGGCTTCATGGAGGTGGAAACGCCGGTGCTGATTAGCTCTACGCCCGAAGGCGCACGCGACTTCGTCGTGCCCTCGCGCATGAACCCGGGGCAGTTTTACGCCCTGCCGCAATCACCGCAGACCTTCAAGCAACTGCTGATGGTCGCCGGCTTCGACCGTTATTTCCAAATCGTGAAATGTTTCCGTGACGAGGACCTGCGTGCCGACCGCCAGCCGGAATTCACCCAGATAGACTGCGAAATGAGTTTCGTGGAACAGGACGATGTCATTAACATGTTCGAGGGCATGGCCAAACACTTGTTCAAGCTTATCCGCGGCATGGAGTTGACGGAGCCTTTCCCCCGCATGACCTGGCATGACGCTATGAAATATTACGGTTCGGACAAGCCGGACATCCGTTTCGGGATGCGCTTCGTGGAATTAGACAAACTTTTAAAAGGACAGGGTTTTGCCGTGTTCGACCAGGCTGCTTATATCGGCGGTATTTGCGCCGAAGGGGCTGCCTCTTATACGCGCAAGCAACTGGATGCTTTGACCGACTTTGTTAAGCGGCCGCAGATTGGGGCTAAAGGCTTGGTTTACGCCCGTGTGGAAGCCGACGGCAAGGTGAAGTCGTCCATTGACAAGTTCTATCCGCAGGAAATTCTTCAACAGATGAAAGAAGCCTTCGGCGCCCGGCCGGGCGACCTCATCCTTATCCTTTCCGGCGACAATGCGCTGAAGGTGCGCAAACAACTGGGGGCTTTGCGGCTCGAAGTGGCCGAACAACTCGGCCTGCGGAAAAAGGGCGTTTTCGCCTGCCTTTGGGTGATAGACTTCCCTCTGCTCGAATGGAGCGAAGAGGACGGACGCTTTTACGCCATGCATCACCCATTCACGGCGCCCAAGCCGGAAGATATTCCCCTGCTTGACACTGATCCCGGCGCCGTCAATGCGAATGCCTACGATATGGTCATCAACGGCGTGGAAGTGGGCGGCGGCTCCATTCGTATACACGACAGCGCCTTGCAGGACAAAATGTTTCATGTGTTGGGCTTGAGCGAGGAACAGGCGCAGAAGCGTTTCGGCTTCCTGATGAGTGCCTTCAAATACGGTGCGCCGCCCCACGGCGGTATCGCCTACGGCTTGGACCGTTGGGTATCCCTTTTTGCCGAATTGGATTCCATCCGCGATTGCATCGCCTTCCCCAAGAACAATGCCGGCCGCGATGTCATGATAGACGCTCCTTCCGCTTTGGAGCAGTCTCAACTGGACGAGCTGCATCTCAGCATCCGCCCGTAAATCGCAGGTTTTTCCTGTTCAAAATCATATTAGGGCGTCCAATTTGGACGCCTTTTTATGTTTAGGTGTATTACCGTTCCTTGCGGGCCGCATCCATGCGGAGGAAAATGAAGAGGAGGATGGTGAAGCCCCATAGCGAGGAACCGCCGTAACTGAAGAAGGGTAGGGGGATGCCTATGACAGGCGTGATGCCTATGACCATGCCTATGTTGATGATCAGGTGTATGAAGAAGATGGATGCCACGCTGTAGCCATAAACCCGTGCAAACGTGTTGTCCTGCTTTTCCGAAAGGGCGAAAAGGCGGATGATAAACAGGGCGTAGGCAATCAATACCAAAGAAGAACCGATGAAGCCTTCCTCTTCGCCCACCGTGCAGAAGATGAAGTCGGTATCCTGTTCGGGCACGTATTTGAGTTTGGTCTGCGTGCCGTTCAAAAAGCCTTTGCCGTAAAGTCCTCCCGAACCGATGGCTATCATGGATTGGTTGACATTGTATCCGGCGCCTCCGGGATCGTCTTCCAAGCCGAGGGAGACCTTGATACGGGTTTGCTGGTGCGGCTCCAACACG
The DNA here is from genome assembly GCA_031262895.1 of Tannerella sp. Taxonomy (GTDB): domain Bacteria; phylum Bacteroidota; class Bacteroidia; order Bacteroidales; family Tannerellaceae; genus JAISGW01. Next base: position 15,460 of record JAISGW010000220.1, read on the forward strand.
TTGTTAAACACGTAATCGACGGAATAGAGGAACCCCGTGGAGAGGGTCGCGAAGAGCAAGACCAGGAGATAGCGGGCGTTCCATGCTTTGAAGGCAAGGAAAAGGAGGTATCCGCCGGTGAAGGCCAGCAGCCCGAGGGCTATCCAGACGAAATTGACGGTCACAAAGAAAGAAGCGGCATAAGCGGCCAAGTAGGCTCCCGCCGTCAGGTACAGCAACAGTTTGGCGGGGAAGCTGTCATGGCGCACGAGCCAGACCAGTACGATGGCGATGATTTGGATGAGTAGAAGCACTAACCACTCGCCCAGCGGGGTGGCGGCGCCGAGCAGGGTGTCTGAAAATTTCAGGCTCACTACGAAAAAGGTGATGGCGCTCAAGCCGGCCAGCAAGACGTAGCCGCTCATACCTTCGCGGTAAAGCACCAGGAAGAAGGCGAGGTACACCAGGGCCGAACCGGTCTCCTTCTCTAACAGGATGCAGGCCAAGGGCAAGAGGATGATAGCAAATACGCGCAGGACATTCTTGAAGGTCATCAACTGGAAACCATAGCTGCTCATCACCTTGGCCAGCGCCAAGGCCGTGGCAAATTTGGCAAACTCGGCCGGCTGTATGCGTAAGGGGCCTAACACCAACCAGGAATGCGAACCTTTGATGTCGGGTGCCAAGAATATCGTGGCAATGAGCAGCAATACGCTGGCCCCGTAAAAGAGATAGGCGAAGACGCTGAAAAAGTCGGCGTCGAGCATCAGGATAATAAAGACGATGGCGAAAGACAAGGCTATCCAAATCAGTTGGGAACCCGGCCGGCCGCTGGGGTCGAAGAGGCCGATGCTTTCGTATTCGTAGCTGGCTCCGCAGATGGTGAACCAACCGGCCACTACCATGAACAGGTAAAGGAGCGCCGTCGGCCAGTCGATACAGCGCAGGATGCTCGTTTTTCTCTTATAAGGCATTGCGTGGAAGGAGTGAAATATTGGAATAATAATCTTCCATGGGCTTATCGGCCGGGTAGACGTCGCCCGAGAAGAATTTCTCGAGCATCAACTTGGCGATGGGCACGGCGTAGGTGGCGCCGAAACCGGCATTTTCCACCAGTACCGAGATGGCCACCTTAGCGTTGTGGTAAGGGGCGAAGCCCATGAAGATGGAATGGTCTTTCCCGTGCGGGTTTTGCGCCGTGCCCGTTTTACCGCAGACTTCGATGTCGGGCAGGGCGACACGGCGGCAAGTGCCGGAAGTGACGGCCCCTCGCATGCCCTCGGCTATGGGGTCGTAGTAAACGCTGTCTATGCCGGTGTAATGGCGGCGCAGGTAGACCGAATCGATGGAGGCGCCTTCTATGGCCTTCACGATGTGCGGCGTATAATAATAACCGTGGTTGGCCACCGAGGCCGCCATATTGCAGATCTGCAAGGGGGTGGCCGTCACTTCTCCCTGTCCGATGGCTACGGAGATAATGGTGCTGGATGTCCAGCGGCGGTTGTAAATTTTGTCGTACACCTTGCTGCTGGGGATGTAGCCGCCCTTTTCGCCGGGCAGGTCCACGCCGAGGCGGTGTCCGTAGCCCATGCCGTTGAGGTGGCTTTTCCAGTTGTCGAGAGCTTCCTGTACGCTGGGGAAATGCTTGCGGCTGTCAAGCATGTCGTGCAGCCCCCAGCAAAAGTAGGAATTACAGGAAGTGGCCAAGGCCGGAATCAGGCTCAGCGGCGAAGGATGGATATGGCATTTGGGCTTGCCTCCCAGCAAGGGATAGCCGCCCGCGCAGGTGTAAAAGGTCTCCGGCGTGATGACATGCTCTTGCAGGTAAATCAGCCCCATGGCCGGCTTAAAGGTGGAACCTGGCGGATAAGCGCCCATCAGGCAACGGTTGAAGAGAGGCTTGAGCGGGTCTTGTTCGAGCATGGACTGGTTCTTCCCCCTTTGTCGTCCGACCAGGATGCTCGGGTCGTAGGAAGGGGACGAAACCATGCAGAGTATCTGTCCGGTAGAAGGTTCAATCATGACGATGGAGCCTACTTTGTTTTTCATCAGTTTTTCGCCCAAGGCCTGCAGACCGATGTCTAAGGAGAGCGTAATGTTGCGGCCGGAGACGGGATTCACGTCGTGTATGCCGTTTTCATACTTCCCCTGGATGCGCCCGTGGGCGTCGCGGAGCAGGATTTCCACGCCTTTTTTGCCCCGCAGCTCCTTTTCGTAAAAACTTTCCACCCCTGAGCGGCCGGAATAGTCGCCTTGCACATAATAGTCGTCTTTGGCAATGTCGTGCTTGTTGACCTCACCGATGTTGCCGAGCACCAGGGCGGCATAGGGGTACTCGTATTCGCGGATGGTCCGGTTTTGTATGTAAAAGCCCGGGAATTTGTAGAGTTTTTCCTGCAGTACGCCGTAGTCTTGCGCGGAAAGCTGGTTCATGAACACCTGCGGGACGTAGGAGGAATAGCCGGGATTGAGGCGACGGTCCTTGATGTCGGCAATGCGTTTGATGAATTGTTCCTTGCTGATTCCCACTGTTTGGCAGAAGTCGAGGGTGTCGAAGGGCTGCATTTCCCGCATGATGAGCATCACGTCGTAGGCGGGCTGGTTGAACACTAACAGCTTGCCTTTGCGGTCGTATATCATGCCGCGCGAAGGATAGAGCGTCTTGCGCAGGAAAGCGTTGCTGTCGGCCCAGGTCTTGTAGTTCGTATCTATCACCTGTAAATAGAACAGCCGCAGGATGAAAAGCAGCGCCACGAGGATGACGGCACCCGACAGGATGTAGCGCCGGTTGGCCAGGGGAGTTTTTTTGTTAGCCGACACTTCTTCGATTGAATGTTTCCACAATGCCGATGAAGAGCAGGCTCATCACCAGGCTGCCGAGCAGACGGATGGCGAAGAAGAGCGGGTCGAACAAATCCATGGCCTCAATGAGGAAAAGCGCCAGATGGTGAAGGGCTGCTATCGCCAGCGCGTAACGCATGAAAATATTGTGGCCGAAAGTATGGAAAGAGGGAACGAGGTTGTCGGGTAATTCGTCGCCCATGAAAAGTTTGATTAGATAAGGGCGCGCGAAGCCGGCCAAGGTGCAGGCGGCCGCGTGCATGCCCGCCGTGTTGGAAAGGAGGTCGACGGCCAAGCCGAGCAGGAAGGAGAGGAAGGTGACCTTCACCGGGGAATAGGAGGCCGGCAACTTCAAAATGAAGTAAATGTACAGGAAGGGCGTCGCTATGCGGAGAAAATGGATGTTGTCGAGCAGGAGCACCTGCACCAGCACCAAGACGACAAAATAAACCGTATTTCGGATGGCGTTAATCATTGACTCCGGCCTCCTGCTCCAGTTGCTTGCGCTCTTTTTGATGGTAATTGCGGATGACGAGCACCGTGCCCAGGTCATGGAAATCGGAGGCGAGCTTCACGGTCAGGGCATAGAAATTGTCATTGCGCTGTTTCTTGAAAGAAGAGACGGTGCCAACCCGCACCCCTTCCGGAAAGATGGAAGAATAACCGCTGGTGACGATGGTATCGCCCACTTGGAAGGCCACATGCCTGGGAAGTTCTTCCAGTTGGGCATAAGAGATGTCGCGGCCGTTCCAACTCATCGAACCGAAATAATTGCTGCCGGCCACCTTGCAGGAAAGGCGGAACTTGGGATTCAGGATAGGGATGACCACGGCGTAATGTTCGGAAACGGTAGAGATGATACCCACTACGCCTTCCGAGGAGAGCACGCCCATGTCCGGATGGAGGCCGTCGCTTTTTCCTTTGTTGATGGTGATGTAATTGGAGAGATAGGCCACGCTGTTGTTCACCACCTTGGCCGGCAAGGTGGCGTAGGGGAAAATTTGT
>JAISGW010000159.1 GCA_031262895.1 Tannerella sp.
CATTTCCCCTGTCATGGACGATCCCTTCAAAGCCGGCCGCTACGGCACAAAGACCAAAGCCGGTTTCTACGACTACCCCGGTGACAAGGCCGACAATGCCGTCAAAGCCCGCGACGAAAAACTTACGGCGCTGGCGAAGGTGCTGTTCAACTCGGCCGTGGCCGTGGTAACGACATCGCGGTAACGGAAATTCGAATTGGAGAAAGCCATGGCATCCACACTGTAACGGGCGCTGCTGCGCTCGCCGGGCGCCGAGGTGGCGTTGACCTGGCTGTCGTTCTCCGACTTGACGGAATTCAGGCGCAGGGTGAACTTCTGCCCCTGGCTGATGTTCCAATCCAAGCGGGCCATCAACTTCCAGTTGTCGCTTTTGAAATTGTTGAAGTCGTCGTAACTGCCCGGATCATAGCCGTACTTGGAAATCAGGAACTGCTTCATCGTCTGCATGTCGGCAGCCGTCACGCGGGAGAGGTTTTGGGTAGCGTTGCCCACGCCGTCGGGACTGACCCGCCAGGGGATGCCCGGCTGTATCTCCGATTCCAGTTCGCCGTTGACGAAGAAGAAGAGTTTGTTCTTCACAATCGGCCCGCCGAGGGTAAAGCCGTAAAGCTCCGAGTGGCGGCTGTTGGCATTGGCCACCGCATTGCCGTCGACCCGGTTGCCGGTGAAGGACTTCGGCCGAATATACGAATAGGCCGTGCCTTTGAAATCGTTCGTCCCGCTTTTGGTGACGGCGTTGATGGAAGCGCCGGTGAAGTTGGAATACTTCACGTCATAAGGCGAAACGTTGACCGATATTTCCTCGATGGCGTCAAGCGAGACGGGCTGCGCATCGCCGCCGGGCAGGTTGTTGCTCGAAAGGCCGAAGCTGTTGTTCAAGGAAGCCCCGTCAATGGTGATGTTGTTGTAACGGCCGTCACGTCCGGCAAAGCTGCTGCTGGCACCGGCAAAGGGCGAGAGCTTGGTGAAGTCCGTGATGCTCCGTTCTATGGTCGGCAGTGTGGTCAACTGCCGCGCGCTAATGCTGGTGTTCGTGCCCGTCTTGGCCACCGAACGGGGAGCCGTGACCACGACTTCGTTCAGGGCGGAAGTCGATTCTTTCAGGGAAACGTTCAAGATGTAGGTTTCCCCCAATTGCAGGGTGATGTCTTTGTATATGGCGCTTTGGTAACCGATATAAGATATTTCAACGCGGTAAGGGCCGCCCACGCGCATCCCTTGTATGTTGAAGCGACCGTCTTCATTCGTTATCGTACCGTAGCGGGTGCCCGAAGGCTCGTGGACGACCAGGATATTGGCGCCGATAACGGCTTCCTTGTCGGAGGTTACGCGCCCGCTCATGCCGGAGGTGGTTATTTGTGCTTGCGACAGCAAGGCTCCGGCCAAGAGGAGGAATGTGAGGAATAATCTTTTTCCCATAATCTTCTTTCTTTATTCGTTCGTATTCAAAAAATATGGCTAATAGACTGCAAAGATAAACTTTTAAATTTGGGGAGATATTGCATAGCTTTGCATTATATTATAGACAAATCCTCATGATGAAAGTTCGCATAAACCAGGCTTACACGCATTTACGTCCTTTGATAGAACGTATCCCGCAGTCCTTCGAAACCGAAGGGGAGACGATTTACAAGGGGCGGAACCTGATTAAGGTGATGGACATGGACGGGATACGGGTCAACGTGAAAAGATACAAGATACCCTCCCTCTTCAACCGCGTAGTCTACTCTTTCTTCAGGAAGCCCAAAGGAAAGCGCGCCTTTGAATATCCGCAAATACTGCTGCGCAAAGGCTTTGAGACGCCGGAGCCTGTCGCCTATCTGGAAGAACGGAGGGGCGGCCTGATAGCTTATTCCTATTTCCTCAGCCTGCAATCGCCCTACCGCAGGAATTTCTACGAATTCGCGGAAGCCGGGCCGGAAGCCTTCGGGGAGGTGGCGGAAGCCTTTGCCCGCCATACTGCCGGTTTGCACCGGGCCGGCATCCTGCACAAGGATTATTCACCCGGCAATATCCTCTTCGACCTGGTGGATGGGCAGTATCATTTCACACTGGTGGACATCAACCGGATGCGATTCGGAAAGGTAAGCTTGAAAGAAGGCTGCGCCAACTTTGCCCGTCTATGGGGGCCTGTCGCCTTTTTCGAACAAATCGCCAAGACCTACGCCCATTGCCGCCAAGCAGACGAGGACTATTGCGTGAGGCAGGTGCTGGCGTACCGTAAAAAATTCTGGACCCGCTTTGTCAAAAGGCACCCGGTCAATTTCAAACTGGAACTATAAAATCCCTGCTTACTTTACTATGCCGTAAGGCGTCCAAGTTACTTTTTGCCGGCGAACCTCTTTTCGAATCAGATCGTTTGCTTGTATGGCTTTCGCCGATTTGTAGGGCCGTTCATGATAAAGATGAAGGCAAACGGCCGAATAACGCAGTTGCTTTCCGCGAATGCCGCGGTTGCTCATACGTTCGCCGAATTCCCTGTCTTCGCCGCCGTATCGCATCTGTTCGTTAAACCCATTTACCGCCAGCAAGTCTTCCCTGAAACAGGAGGCGTTGCAACCGTTCCAAGTGGCGCGAGTCGGCGTCATGGCGTTCATGAAACGGGCAAAAGCGGCGGAATGGAAAAGTTTTGTCATCTTGAAATTCCGGCCGACTCCTTGTGATACCAGCCAAGCGACGGCGAACGCCCGCCCGGAAGCAATATCCTCATGAGTCAGTTGTTTGCTAACCTCACCGGGCAAGCGGAAATATCCGCCCGAAAGGAAACGCCCGGCCTCGGCATAAGCCAAATGGGTAGCGACGAAATCAGACCTCGGGACGCAATCCTGATCGGTAAAAATGAGATAATCAGCTGCTGAAGCCAGCACTGCCTTATTCAAAATTTCCGTTTTCCGAAAGCCCTCGTCGGGATGCCAGATGTGCCGCAGCGGGAATCCTTCCGCCCGAAAAGACTCAATGAGACGCCGCGTTTCTTCATCGGAGCCATCATCGGCAATAAGCAAGCCGAAATCCCGGCAGCTTTGATTCGCGTAACCCCATAAAGTCTTTTGCAACCAACGCGGCTGATTATAAGTAGATATAATAACGTCAACCTTCATCTTTCGGATTCCATTTCGCGGCAAATGTAGTCAGTTATGCTTACAAAGCAGGTACGTTAAAAAATCAATTGTAACCGAATCGTAACAGGAACGAAACAGTTGCTTCATATCTCGAGTTTATTTTTGCACTCGAATTAGACATGTAATTTAAAGATTATGAGACGGACTTTCGGCATCTATTTATGGGCTTTGACGCTTACAGCCTGCTCTACGGAGGAGGTACGGCTTTCAGGAGCAGGGGCAAGTTTTCCCGCCCCCTACTACTCGATTGCCTTCAAAGCCTACGCTTCCTCCAGCGGCTGCTTGGTGAATTACGGCGCCATCGGCAGTGGTGGCGGCCTGCGCAGTTTGGCCGACCGTACCGTAGACTTCGGCGCTACCGACGTTTTCCTTTC